>CAIKVZ010000131.1 GCA_903830985.1 uncultured beta proteobacterium | reverse complement strand
GGGGTGCCCGACACGCTCGATCAGAACGCGCCAGCGGTTGCCGGTATAGGGTTTAATGGATGCCATGACGACATCCTACACCCCAAACAAAAACCCCGCAAACCGCCCGCATGGTTTTCCAAATCCCGCATAATCCCGCATGAAAAAAGTGTCTTCAGAGGGGAAAACACCATTTCAGTTTCCCCGGTTCAGGATGACGGTCCGGTGGCACTTGCAGACACCTTTTTTTACGGCTGGGTCCTTGGCGCGAACAGCGTCGCGACGATCTTGCCGTTTCCCCTCAGCCCGGACCCGAACGGTCCTCACCCTCCTGCCATGAACCTTGAACCACTGCTGATCGCCGAGCTCGCATTATTGGGCCTGGGAACAGGCTTTTTGGCCGGCCTGTTGGGCATTGGGGGCGGCATGATGATGGTGCCCTTCATCACCCTGATCCTGTCCGGGCGCGGCGTCGGGCCTGATCTGAGCGTGAAGATGGCCATTGCCACTTCGATGGCCACCATTTTGTTCACCTCATTGTCCAGCGTGCGCGCCCACCACCAGCGGGGCGCCGTGCGCTGGGACCTGGTGCGGGGCCTGGCACCCGGCATCCTGCTGGGCGGCGCCGTGGCCAGCCTGGGCGTTTTCGCCCTGCTCAAAGGGAGCTCGCTGGCGATATTTTTTGGTCTGTTCGTTGGTTTCTCCGCGACCCAGATGTTCCTCGACAAGAAACCCGCACCCAGCCGTCAGGTGCCCGGCATCGCGGGGCAACTCGGCGCCGGAGGGGCGATCGGTTTTCTCTCTGGCCTGGTCGGCGCCGGTGGGGGCTTCATCAGCGTGCCTTTCATGACCTGGTGCAATGTGAGCATGCACAACGCCGTGGCGACCAGCGCCGCACTCGGCTTTCCGATCGCCCTGGCGAATGTGGTCGGCTACGTTGTGAGCGGCCAGTCGGCGGCGCTGTTGCCCGTGGGTTCGCTGGGCTACATCTGGCTGCCCGCGCTGGGCGTGATTGCCGCGTGCAGCGTATTGACGGCGCCGCTGGGCGCACGTGCCGCGCACTCGTTACCCGTGAAGAAACTCAAAAGGGTTTTCGCCAGCATCCTGTATGTGCTGGCGGCCTATATGCTTTTCAAAGGCGTGACGGCGTGACAGGCATCCTGCCGCCCGTAGGCGCCGGTCAGCATTGAACGCTGGGAACGTAGGCCAGCATGAGTTGCTCGAACTCGGCCGCAGGCAACCCCCTGGAACACAGAAAACCCTGGTACTGATCGCAGCCCATGGCGAGCAGCACATCGCGCTGCCCCGTGGTTTCAACCCCTTCGGCGACGATCTTGAGTTGCAAGGCATGACCCATGTCGATGATGGCACGCACAATGGCCAGATCGCTGTCGTTGTCGGGCAAGCCCATGACGAACGAACGATCGATCTTGAGCTTGTGGATGGGGAATTTTTTCAGGTAGGCCAGGCTGGAATAGCCGACGCCGAAGTCGTCAATTGCCAAGCCCACACCCATGGCCGCCAAGGCGTCGAGTCGCTGCATCGCCTCCTCCACGCCTTGCACCAGAATGGATTCGGTCAGTTCGAGCTCCAGCAGACCGGGATGCAGCCGCTCGCGCTCCAGTGCCTGTGCCACGCGCTGCACAAAGTCGGCTTGCTGAAACTGCAGGGCCGAAACGTTGATCGCCACCTTGACCGGTGTGTTGGCGCGCTGCCAAAGCGCTGCCTGGCGCACCGCCTCATCCAGCACCCATGAGCCAACAGTGATGATGTAGCCCGACTCCTCTGCCAAGGGAATGAAGATGCCGGGTGAGACATCTCCCAGGGTCTCGTCACGCCACCGGATCAGCGCCTCGGCACCCGCCAGGCTGCCATTGGAAAGATCGATCTTGGGCTGGTAATGCAGTCGAAACAGGCCCTGCTCCATGGCTTGGCGCATGGCGTGGTCCATCTTCATGCGCGCCAGCAGATCCACATTCATCTGCGGCTGATAGAAGCGGAAGTTGCCGCGCCCATGGTCCTTGACCTGGTGCATAGCCGTGTCGGCACAATTGATCAGTGCGTCCAGACTGCGCCCGTCCGTCGGGTACAGGGCTATGCCGATGCTGCAACCGACGGAGAAACTCTCGGCGTTCAGGGTGAACGGCTGGGCCAGAGCCGCCAACAAACGCCGGGTCAGGGTTTCCGTGCCGCGCGCGTCGGAGCCATTGAGGAACACCACAAATTCATCGCCGCCCAAACGACACAGCGTGTCCTCATGGCGCAAACACAGGTTGATGCGGTCCGCCACCTCGCGCAGCACGGCGTCGCCAATCAAATGCCCGAAGGAATCGTTGATGTTCTTGAACCGGTCCAGGTCGACAAACAAAATGGCAAAGCTGCCACCACGGCGCTCGGCGAGGCTCAGGGCTACAGCGACGCGCTGGGACAAGGCCAGACGGTTGGGCACACCGGTGAGTGCGTCACTGTAGGCCAACTGCTCAATGCGCTGATTCGCCGCCAGGCGCTCCGACAGATCACGAAAGATGGCAATGGTGTTGACCAACGCGCCCTGCGGGTCACGCAAAGCCACCCAGGACAACTGAACCGGAAACGCTGCGCCGTCGTCGCGCCGACACCAGACCTCGCCCTCCCAGGCACCGTACTGGGTCAAGGCGTGCTTGATGCGCGACCACAGCAACGCGTCCTGCGGGTCATAAAAAAGCCCATGTGCCGGACGCTGCAGGGCGCCGTCCTTGCCGCACCCGGTCATGTCGTCAAAACGCGGATTCGTCGCCAGCACACGATGCTCGGGACCCGCGATGAAGATCGCGTCAAGGCTGGACTCGAAGACCTTGGCGGCCAACTCGAGTCGCGCCTCGTCGCTGCGCTTTTGCGTGATGTCCCGAAACGAATAAACCCGTCCAACTGGCAGCCCACGGCTGTACTGTGGCAAGGTAGTCCGCTCCATCACCCGTCCCTGGCGCAGGTGCAGGATATCGGACCCCTCCAGCAGCGGCGCTGCCGCAATGGCGCCCAGACGCTGGGCATAGTCCGGCCCGTCAAGCACGCTGTCGTGCATGAGTTGCTTCAGGCGTTCGTCATGGCGCTCGTTCAGCATTTCGGCGGGCAGGGACCAGAGCGTGGCGAAGCGCTGGTTGAAGCTGCGCACCGCACCGTTGAGGTCCGTCACGAGCACGCCCTCGGCCGTGGACTCGAGCGTGGCGCGCAGTTCCGCCACCAGCTTTTCCAACTCCTGCTCGGCCTGGCGTTTTTCCGACAAGTCGCGAACGCTGACGACATACACCGCCCGTTGCGGGTCCAACCAGGCGCGGCTTACCCGCCGCTCGACATGCACGGTGGTCCCATCCGCGTGGCGCAACAGCGTCTCCGACTGGATCCCATCGGCCAAGCCTGCGGCCACATCCTCCCAGAAGCAGATGTCCTCGGGCGTCGCGGCCAGATCCACCACCGGCTTGCCCGTCAAAGACTGCGCCTGCAGACCCAACATGTCGGCAGCGGCGCGGTTCACCGCCAGGATGTGCAGCGTCACAGGGTCCAGGATCCAGACCCCCTCCAGCATGCCCTCGATCAGTGAAAACAAGTCGGGATTCGTCATGCGGCAACCGCTCCACCGGACATGGGCACGACTTGTTCAAAGAAATAGCTGACGCGCTTGCGCGGTGAAAGGTAGTTCAAGGCCGCTTGCGGCAAATGGATGGGCTTGAGGCTGCGCTTGATGCCCAGCAAGGGTTGCTCCTCCAGGTTCAGCACCAAGGCCTCATCCCGGGGAATCGAGGCATCGTGCACGATCACCTGCGGGCGCAAGGGGCGCGACGAGTTGACCGACAGCACCAGCGCGAACCGATCGTCCACCAGTTGCACCACCGAGCCCGGCGGGTAGATACCCATGAGGCGGATGAAGGCATTCAAACTGGCCGAGTCAAACCGGGTCTTGGCCTGGGCAAAGATCTGCGCCAGGGCCTCGTGCGGCGTCAACGCCAAACTCGCGTTGGCGGGATTGCAAAGATTGTCGTAACGGTTCACCAGCGCCAGTATGCGCGACAGCGCCGTCATGCCGTCGCCCTTGAGACCCAGCGGAAAGCCGCTGCCGTCGACCATCTCATGGTGCTGGGCGATGCCCAGCAAAATCGGTGCTGCCAAGCCCAGACGTTGCGCCGCAGTGACGCTCAGCGCGACGTGCTCCTGATGAATCTTGTCTTCCATGGCGGAAAAACTCGGGTCGCGCCAGCGCACCCGCTCGGGCAATTGCGCCTTGCCCAAGTCGTGCAACAGGGCCGCCATGCCCAACGCTTGCAACTGCGCCTGCGGCAGGGCCATCGCCTTGCCCAGCAACAGGCTGATGACAGAGACGTTCACCGGATGCAGCGCGGCGCGCTCGCCTGAGCCATCGGACAACAGGTGGATCATGGACTCGCCCTGTCCGACCAACTGCGCCACCATGTCCCCAATCAGCGCCTGACTTTTCTCGCGCGCCAGTTCCGGCTGACTGCCGGCGCAGGCAATGACCTGCAGACACACGGCCGTGGCCCGGCTGAACTGTTCCTCGCACTGGGCAAAGCTGCGGCGCTGTGCTGAAAGCTGTTCCCTGCGGCGCGTCAACTGCAAAGCGTCGTCGCCTGCCGGCAAGGGCATCAAAGCCGCAGCAAGCTCAGGCGGCGCTGCGCCACCGGTGCTCAGGTCGCCGGCACTGGGATCGGCATCGCTTTTTTCGGCGCTCCAACGAACCCGGCTCAGACCCAGCGAACGAATTGTCTGCAACTGTCTTTCATTGCCAATCTTGAAACTGTTGGCCGGAAACGGGTGCGCCATCCACCCCAATTCCAGGTAGACATACATGCCGATGCGCAAGTCCGCGACATCAACAAAAACTGAATTGCTTTGCGCCATGAGGGTAATGATGCCATGACTTTTTGCAAATTGACGGCAAACCCCTGCTCTTTCCCACGTCAAGGCCGTCCGCAATCGGTAACAAGGCGTTGCGGTTTGACGCTCAACCAGGACTAAGGCGCTGCACGCCTGCGCTGTCGGGGCGCTCCAGCCAGGCCTGGAACTCGTCGGCCAATTGCCGGCTCGCGGCAATGGCGCTGCCCCAGGCCTTCACACGGCCATTCAGGTCGTTGCCGTAATGCGTGAAATCGCTGCGATCGGGCAGCTTGCCATTGGGCAGGCTACGAATCCAGTCCGGGTTGGGTGCCAGCAGTACCGTCGTATCCAAGGACGCACTGGC
>CAIKVZ010000130.1 GCA_903830985.1 uncultured beta proteobacterium | reverse complement strand
CGTGGAGTTTGACGTCGACCTGATCAAGTCGCGGCTGCGCAGCGCGGCCTCGGTGTCGCTTGCCGGCATCATTGCGCCGTTCATCCTGGGCGGCGCGCTGGCGGTCTTCCTGGTCGGCGACTCCAGCCTTTTTTCCGCCAAGACGACGCTGCTGCAAGCCGTGCTGTTCATGGGTGCGGCCATGTCGATCACCGCTTTTCCGATGCTGGCGCGCATCATCTTCGAGCAGGGCCTGTCCAAAACCTCGCTTGGCACGCTGGCGCTGGCCGCGGGCTCCATGGACGATGCAGCGGCCTGGTGCGTGCTGGCGGTGGTGCTGGCGAGCTTTCAGAGTCAGCCGATGATTGCGGTGTACGCCATCGGTGGCGGCGTGCTGTTCGGCTTGTTTGCCCTGCTGGGAATCAAGCGCATGCTGCTGCCTCTGGGTCGCCTGGTCGAGCAGGCCGGCGAGATGAGCCAGGGCATGCTGATCTTCGTGCTGATGCTGGTGATGCTGGGTGCCTGGTTCACCGACTTCATCCAGATCTACGCCGTGTTTGGCGCCTTCATCATGGGCATCGCCATGCCGCGCGGCAAGTTCGCCGCGGAACTGCACCGCATCATCTACCCCCTGACCACCGCTTTCCTGTTGCCGGTGTTCTTCGTCTATTCCGGCTTGAATACCAAAATCGGTCTGGTGAACACCCCTTACCTGTGGCTGCTGAGCGCGGTCGTGTTGATTGCCGCCACCGTCGGCAAGGGTGTGGCCTGCTACGCCGCGGCGCGCTGGCACGGCGAGAGCCACCGCGAGGCCATGGCCGTGGGCACGCTGATGAACGCGCGCGGCCTGATGGAACTCATCATCCTGAACATCGGTCTGCAGCGCGGCATCCTCGAGCCCGCGCTGTTCGCCATCATGGTGATGATGGCCATCGTCACCACCCTCATGGCGACGCCGATCTTCGAGCGCGTTTATGGCACCAAGGCGTCGCGCGCGGCCAAGGATGCCTTGCTAATCTGAGCGCTGCTGCGGCTTGCTGTTCAGCGCGCCAGCAGCACGGTCCCGAACAGCGCCGGCACGGTCAGCGTGACGCGGCCCTGGACCTGCATCAAGCGCTCGCCGGTGAGTGCATCGAGCCACTGGGTTTCATCCCATCCTGTCGGTACTTGCACGGTCACGGTCTGCGGCGTGGCCGCGTTGTTGGTCGCCGTCAAGGCACGGTGCTTGCCGTCCTGGCGCGCCAGCACGATCACGTGTTCGTTCAGCAGCAGCGGTGCCGACAGGCTGCCGTGGCGCAACACGGCGTGATCGCGACGCAGGCTGATGAGCCTTTTGAAGTCGGCCAGCAGGGCGGTATCCGGCTTGCCGCCGCGGTCCGCCCAGGGGTAGGGAGCGCGGTTGTAGGGATCGTCGCCGCCGCTCACGCCGACCTCGTCGCCGTAGTACACGCTGGGCGCGCCCGGGAAAACCATCTGGAAGAACACGGCCAGACGCAGGCGCTGTTTCGCTAGGGCGATGATTGCCGCCGGGTCGCTGTCCGAATGCAAGCCGAACTGGTGCAAGGCGCGCGCCTGATCGTGGCTGGACAGCAGGTTCATCAGGGCGAAGAAGGACTGCGCCGGGTACGCCTCGCGCATCTGTTCGATGTTCTCGTACAGGCTGCGGGCATCGCCACCGGCCGCATAGTCAAGCACGGTGTTGCGAAAGATGTAGTTCATGGTCGAGTCGAAGCTGTCGCCCAGGAAAAACTTGGACGCGTCGAACCAGGTCTCGGCGATGGTCAGCGCATCGGGGCGATGGCGCTTGATGGCGCTGCGCCACTCGCGCCAGAAGTCGTCGGGGACCCAGGGCGCCACGTCCATGCGCCAGCCTGCGGCGCCGCGGTTCAGCCACTGCTTCATCACCGAGGTCTCTGCGCCAAAGGCGAAGTCGCGGTAGCTCGGCGAGGCCTTGTTCAGTTCCGGCAGGTCGCGCACGCCGACCCAGCCCTTGTACTGCTTGTCCGGATCGCTTTTTGACGTGTCAAAGCTGTACCAGTCGGCATAGGGCGACCGGGGGTTGACCTTGCCGCCGAAAAATGCGCCGTCGCCACCGTATTTTCCCAGGCGATCGAAGTAGATCGAGTCGCTGCCCGTGTGGTTCAGTGAGGCGTCGGGGATCACGCGGATGCCGCGTTTCGCCGCTTCGCGCGTGAGGCGCTCGAAGTCCTGGTTGCTGCCGAAGGCACGGTCGATGTGCTGGTAATCCGACGTGTCGTACTTGTGGTTGCTTGCGGCCTGGAACAACGGCGTGATATACAAGGTGTTGGCGCCGAGTTCGGCGACGTAGTCCAACTTCTCGATGATGCCGGCAAGGTCGCCGCCGAAGAAGTCGTTGTTGTACAGGCTGTCCGAGCCGTCGCCCGATCCTGGTCTGTAGGGCTTGTCGAGCCAGTTTTCATGAAATTCCACGGCCTTGCCCTGGTAGGCTTGCGCGTCAGGGCGGGGATCGTTGGACGGGTCGCCGTTGCGAAACCGGTCCGGGAAGATGTAGTAGTAAACCGCATCGCGGGCCCAGTCCGGGACGACGTAGTCCTGCGCGTAGACCGTCTGACGAAAGCGGCGCACGCCCTTGGCGGACGGACCTTGGGGCACGACGGCGCCGAGGCCGCCCGAACCCTTCTCGCGCGTCCAGAACACCGCGTTGTCGTTGTTCTGGTAGACGTAGCTGCTGCCGGCGATCTTGGCTTCGAAGTGGTAGCCGTAAACGCCGACGTCCTTGAATGCGTAGCTCGCGCTCCAGCGTTCGCGTTCATCGAAGCCCGGCGCTGTGTGCTGCAGGGGAATGCGCGCCGCAGGCGTGTACTCCAGCAACTCCTGATTGCCTTCAAGCCGGCGTTTCTCCACGATCAATGTCAGTCGCTCCACACCCGGCAAGGCGCTCAGGGCGAAGACCACGGTCGTGCCATTCGGGATGGCGCCAAAGGGCGCCTTGCTGCTCGCTGCACGTGAATCGAAGCGCAGGCTCAAGGCCACCGGGTCGGCCACCTTGGCTTCGGTGGCTTCGGGTGCCGTGGCGCAGGGCAGGGCAGAACCCATGAGCGAAGTGGGGCAGGCGGTGAGGGTCATGGTGGCTTGGCGGGTGACGGGTGGCAGGGAGATTCGAATCCGGTGTGCGCCGTCGAATCGGTAGCTCATTCCGGCCCCTTTCGGCGTCAGGGCCATGGGCCGGTCCTGCACCGGCGTGGCGCCGCCGAAATCGGCGTCGGCCGACCAGTCCTCGTCGGCAATCTTCACGGTCTGCGCGCCGGCGAGCGTGGTCACCAGTTCAAAGTGATCGCAGTGGTAGCGGAACCGTTGCGCCGCGTCCGTGCCCCATTGGTTGAAGCTGCCTCGCAGGTACAAATCGCGTCCGCCCAGGGGGTGCGGGACGCAGACCGCCTGGGCTGTGACCGAAGGGGCGGGCGCAGCCGCCTGGTCTGCCGCCTGCGCCCAGGCCAGGCTGGCGGCGAAAGGCAGCAGCAGCCAAAAACGGCGCATGCTCAACCTTTGACGCCGCCCGAAGTCAGGCCCGAAACGATCCAGCGTTGCGCCGCGAGAAAGACCGCGGTGATCGGCAGTCCCGACAGCACGGCTGCAGCGGCGAAGTCACCCCACAGGTATTTCTGCTCGTACAGGTAGTACTTGGAGCCGACGGCCAACGTCAGATTGGGCTCTTCGCGCAGCAGGATGGATGCCACCGGGTACTCGATGATGGTGCCGATGAAGGCCAGCACGAACACCACCATCAGGATCGGCACGGCCATGGGCAGCAGCACGCGGTAGAAGGCCTGCCAGGAGGTGGCGCCATCCACCTTGGCGCATTCCTCGATCTCCACCGGAATGGTTTCGAAATAGCCCTTGATGGTCCAGACATGGGTGGCGACGCCGCCCATGTAGGCGACGATCAGGCCGGCATGGGTTTCTATTCCCAGCCAGGGAACATATTGGCCGATGGCCTCGAAGATGGCGTAGATCGCCACCAGCGCCACGGCCACGGGGAACATCTGCAGCAGCAGCATGCTGTTCAGGATCGGCGCCTTGAAGCGGAACTTCAGGCGCGCAAAGCCATAGGCTGCGGTGGTGGAGATCGCCACGATCGCCAGCGCCGAGATCGTCGCGACCTTGATGGAGTTCCACAGCCACAGCAGGACCGGGAAGGGCGGCTGCACCACCACGCCATCGGCGCCGGTGTAGGGGATGCCCAGCGCCAGCTTCCAGTGCTCCAGGCTCAGTTCCGTGGGGATGAGCGATCCCGTGGCGAAATTGCCCGGGCGCAGCGAGATCGAGACCACGGCCAGCAGCGGGAACAGGGTCACGGCCATCAGCAGCCACAAGCCCACATGGGCGGCGACTATGCGCCAGCGTTGGTTTTTTCCGGTGACAAGTGCCATGGTGTTGTTACCTTGTTGAGGCCTCGTTGCTGCGCGTAAAGCGCAGGTTCACCACGGCCAGCAGGGCCACGAGGAAGAAGATCACGGTGGAGATTGCCGCCGCCAGGCCGAAGTTCGTTCCGGCGTCGGTGAAGGCAATGCGGTAGGTGTACGACACCAGAATGTCGGTCGTGCCCGCCGGCAGTTTGGTGTTGAGGTAGTCGGGGCGACCGTCGGTGAGCAGCGAGATCAACACGAAGTTGTTGAAGTTGAAGGCAAAGGCCGAGATCAGCAGGGGCGTGAGCGGGCGCACGATCAGCGGCGCCGTGATGCGCCAGAAGTTGGTCAGAGGTCCGGCGCCGGCGATGGCAGAAGCCTCATACAGATCAGCCGGAATGGCCTTGATGAGGCCGGTGCAGATCACCATGATGTAGGGGTAACCCAGCCAGGTATTGACGATCAGGATCATGCTCTTGGCCAGCGTGGGGTCGGCAAACCAGGCCGGTTTGATGCCGAACAAGGCGTTCAGCACGGCGTTGATTTCACCGAAATTCTGGTTGAACAGTCCCTTGAACACCAGGATGGAAATGAAACCCGGCACGGCGTAGGGCAGGAACAGCAGGGTCTGGTAGAAACCGTGAAAGCGCAGCGCTTCCCAGTTCAGCACCACGGCCAGCGTCATGCCGATGACGGTGGAAAACAGCACGGTCAGCGCCGCAAAGGCCACGGTCCAGATGAAGATCGAGACAAAGGGGCCTCGCATGTCGGGGTCGCCAAAGATGCGCGCATAGTTGTGCCAGCCAACGTTCACCTTGTAGCCAGGTTGCAGGCGTTGCCCTTTGTCGTTCTCGAAGAAACCGGTCTCGCCGTTCGGGCGGTACACGGTGGCGCTGGCCAACTGCTTGAGCGCGCCGTCGGGCATGGCCTGCCACAGCGGCTCAAAGGGTGCGAACTCGCGCACCCCCGCGTAGATCAGTTGGCGCTGGTCGGGCAGCGTGAGCTTCAGGCCGCGCAGCGTTTCGCGGTGTTGCAGCACCTGTTTGAGTGCCAGCGCTTCGCTCAATGCAGGGGCATCCGCAGCCCGTGGCTGCATGGCGATGGGTGCGGTGGCGGGGTCCTGCAGCGACAAGGGAGGCGACAGATAAGCCTGCTCGCTGGCTGCGCCTTCGGGCGGCGTGAGCAGCAGGCGAAACTGGCTGCCATCGGGATGCACGCTGAAAACCAGGGCCTTGGCCTCGTCCACCTCGGCCTGGTCCAGCAGATAGCCGCGCGCGCGCTCCTCGCTCAACAGGTTGCTCGACGAATAGTTGGTGAAGCCGATCTGCATGGTGTAGAGCAGCGGAAACGCCACAAACACCAGCATGGCGGCCACGCCAGGAAACAGGTAGCGCCAGGCCAGGGTGCGCGCCGACAGGTAGACGTACAGGCCCAGTGAACCCAGCAGCAGCAGGCCAACAGCCCACAGCGGCTGGCCCTGGCGGTAGACGCCGAACACCAGCCACAGCAGCGCCAGGGAGGTGAGCGTGGCCAGCGGCCATTTGATGAGAGAACTTGCTTTCATGTCATTTCACCAGCATGCGCGCCGCGGCGCCATCAAGAGCGGCCTGGGGCGATTGCCGGCCGTTGGTGACGGCTTCCAGGGCCGCGTCCATGGCGGGGAAGAAGCGTCCCAGTTCGGGGATATTGGGCAGGGGTTCGCCGGCACGGGCGTTGTCCATGGTGGCGCGGATATTGGGGTCGGAAGCGAGTTCGGCAAAGTAGGCCTTGTTGGCCGGTGTGCCCAGCGCCACGTCGGCGGAAATGGTCTTCAGCCCGGCCACGCGCAGCACGTGGTTTTCCAGGAATTCGCGCGCCAGGTCTTTGGACTTGCTCGGCGCGGCAATCATGCAGCCCAGCACGCCGACAAAGGGCTTGGCGGGCTTGCCGGCGGTGACGGCGGGAATGGGCGCCACGCCGAAGTCGATCTTGCTCTTGCGCGCATTGTCCCAGGCCCAGGGGCCGGTGATCATCATGGCGATTTCGGCGCGGGCAAAGCCGGCTTCCATCTCGGCGTAGCGCGCGCCGCGCGGCAACTGGCCGTTCTGAATCAGGCGCTCCAGCAGTTGGGCGGCCTGCACCGCGCCGGCGGTGTTCACGCCGACCACGGCAGGATTGAGTTCCCCCGACGGCAGGCGTTCGAAAATGAAGCCGCCATTGCCGGCCAGCAGCGGCCAGGTGAAGAAGGACTTGTTGTAGTCCCACAGCAGGGCTTTCTTGCCCTGAGCGGCCAGCGTCTTGTCCAGCGCGATGACCTCGTCAAACGTCGCGGGTGGTGTCTTCACCAGGGCGCGGTTGTAGATCAGGCCCACGGCCTCGATGGCCAGCGGGTAGCCCCAGACACGGCCCTGGTAGGTGAAGGCCTGCCAGGCGGAATCGTCGATCTCGTCGCGAACCTTCTTTGGCGGCTTCACCGGGACGATGAGTCCCGACTTGGCCCATTCGCCGACGCGGTCATGCGGCCAGCAAAAAATGTCGGGGCCCTTGCCTGCCGCGGTGGCGGCCTGGAACTTGTCGGTCGCGCCTTCGGGATGTTGCACCACGACCTGCACGCCTGACACCTGGGTAAAGGCATTGCCGACCTTCTGCAGTCCGTTGTAACCCTTGTCGCCATTGATCCAGACCAACAGTTGCAGCGGCTCTGCCGCCAACGCGGGCAGCGCTGCAACCAGGCTCAAGGCCGCTCCCAGCAGGGCATTGCGCCAGCGCATCAGAGCTCCTGCGCCACGTGGCGGCGCATGGCCTGGCCCGTTGCGTTGAACAGATAGGTCTTTTCGGCGGGCAGGCACAAGCTCAGGCGCGTGCCGGCGCGCACCCGCGTGCCACCACCGAGCTCGCAGGTCAGGGCCTCCTCCATGCCGGGGAAGTCGCAGTAAGCGTGGGTCGTGCTGCCGAGGTTCTCCACAAAGGTTACGCCGACTTCAATCCGGTTCTCCGTTCCTTGAGTCGTCAGATGTTCGGGCCGCACGCCCAGCGTCAGCTTGTCACCTGGTTTGGCCCTGGATGCATCGACCTCACAGCGGATCTGCGCGCCATTGCCCAATTGCACCAGCGCCTCCTGCGCGCTGGCTTGCAGCAGTTCAACCAGGATGAAGTTCATGCGCGGCGAGCCGATGAAGCCGGCGACGAACAGATTGTCCGGGTGCTCGTATAGCTCGAGTGGTGTCCCCACCTGCTCGACGCGCCCGACATTGAGCACCACGATGCGGTCGGCCAGCGTCATGGCCTCGACCTGGTCGTGGGTCACGTAGACCATGGTGGTTTTCAGTTCCTCGTGCAGCTTGGCAAATTCGTAGCGCATGCGCACGCGCAGCGCCGCGTCCAGATTTGACAGCGGTTCGTCAAACAGGAAGACCTCGGGTTTGCGCACGATGGCGCGGCCGATGGCGACGCGCTGGCGCTGCCCGCCCGACAGGTCCTTGGGCTTGCGCTGCAGCAGGTGCTCGATGTTCAGGATCTTGGCGGCTTGCTGCACCGCGCGGTCGATCTCGTCCTTGGGCACCTTGGCCAGTTGCAGTCCGAAGGCCATGTTGTCGTACAGGCTCATGTGCGGGTACAGCGCGTAGGACTGGAACACCATGGCGATGCCACGCTCGGCCGGTGGCACATCGTTCACCAGGCGGTCGTTGATCGTCAGACTGCCGTTGGTGATGTCTTCCAGTCCTGCAATGACGCGCAGCAGCGTCGACTTGCCGCAGCCCGACGGACCGACGAAGACCATGAACTCGCCATCGCGGATCTCCAGGTCCACGCCGTGCAGGATGGTCGCCGTGCCATAGGCCTTGCTGACGCCGGAAAGTTTGACATTTGCCAATTGATGTCTCCCTGCCCCATCGAATCGATGTGGCTTGTCTCTTGCTTGTTGTGAGGGGCAGGGAGCGATTCCAAAGCCGACGGCACTGGTCGGCCCCGGCAGGCCCCGATTCAATCGGCAGTATAACGTCCAAAATGTAGTGATACAACGGTGAATACGGCTTCTTTATGCTCGCAGAAAAAACTCGTCCTCATTTGAAATCCGTAATACGGGATTTCCCTTATGTAGGCAAACTACATAAAATACCGGAGTCGGCGATACTCCGCCCACCGCAGATCAGTCCGCCCTAAAGCCTCCTATGTTCCAATCAGCTCTCACTGGGTACCGCGCCATGAAATCACTTGTCCTAGCTCCCGCCACGCCACATTCTTCCAAGTCGACGCCCGTAACCGATCTACGCCCTGCGTTTCGCGAGGCCTTCGCGCGCGAACTGGTGCAGTCCGGCGGGGAGGCGTCTGCCCAGGCCTGCCTGCGTGCCGCCGAAACTGCCTGCCGCGAGTTGCTGGGCCAGCGTTGGGCCAAAACCAAGCATCAGGACAGCCAACTTCATCGCCCTGGCGAGTCGCGGCGCGTGCACTACCTGTCGATGGAATTTCTCATGGGGCGCGCCCTCGGCAACGCCCTGGCCGCGCTTGGCCTGCACGAAGAATTGCGCCACCTGCTGGCAGAGCAAGGCCTGGAACTGGGTGAGGTGCTCGAAGTCGAGCACGACGCGGCGCTAGGGAATGGCGGCCTCGGTCGTCTGGCGGCCTGTTTTCTGGATTCCTTTGCCGAGCTCGGCCTGCCGTCCTTCGGCTATGGTCTGCGTTACCAGTACGGCATGTTCGCCCAGCGCATCCAGAACGGCAAGCAGGTGGAGACACCCGACGACTGGATGCCCCAGGGCAACCCGTGGGAGGTGCAACGCCCCGATCTGACCTACCCGGTGGGCTTTGGCGGCCGTGTCGTGGTCGAGGGCGGAATCCGGCGTTGGGTGCCGGCTGAGCTTTTGCAGGCCCAGGCCTTTGACTTCGTCGTTCCGGCGCACCACAGCGAACGCGTCTCCACGCTGCGCCAGTGGCAGGCCAGCGCCCAGCAGGCCATCGATTTCAACGCCTTTTGCCAGGGTGACTACGCTGGCGCGGCGCGCCACCGGGTCGCCGCCGACGCCATCAACTGGGTGCTTTATCCGGACGACAGCACGGCCGCGGGGCGCGAGTTGCGCCTCAAGCAGGAAGCCTTTTTGGTCAGCGCTTCGTTGCAGGACGTGCTGGCCCGGCATCTGCGCGAATGCGGCAGCATGCACGGACTGGCAGAGCGCAACGCCATCCACCTGAACGACACGCATCCGGCGCTGGCACCAGCCGAGTTGATGCGCCTGCTGCTGGACGAATACGGCATGGAATGGGACGAGGCCTGGCCCCTGACCCAGGCCTGCGTTTCCTACACCAACCACACGCTCATGCCCGAGGCGCTCGAGACCTGGGACCTGGGCCTGTTCCAGTCCCAGTTGCCGCGGCACCTGGAAATCATTTACGAAATCAACGCGCGGTTTTTGCTCGAGGTGCGGACCCGTTTCCCGGGCAACGATGCTCTGGCGGCACGCGTTTCCATCATCGACGAGAACGGCTCGCGGCGGGTGCGCATGGCGGCGCTGGCCATCGTCGCCTCGCACAAGGTCAATGGGGTTTCTGCACTGCATTCGGAATTGATGGTGCAGACCATCTTTGCCGACTACGCCCAACTCTTTCCGGCGCGCTTTCACAACGTCACCAATGGCGTGACGCCGCGGCGCTGGCTGATGCAAGCCAATCCTGCGCTGTCCGGCCTGATCGACGGCCGCATCGGCACGGCCTGGCGGCGCGACCTGCAAGGCCTGGCCGCGCTTGCGCCAATGGCCGCTGATCCAGAACTGGGTCGGGAGTTCATGGCGGCGAAGCGGCAGAACAAGGAGCGTCTGGCCGCGCTGATCCGGCGCGAGCTCGGCATTGTGGTCGATCCGTCCAGCCTGTTCGACGTGCAGATCAAGCGCATCCACGAATACAAGCGGCAGTTGCTCAACGTGCTGCACGTGGTGGCGCGTTACCAGGCCATCATCGCCGACCCCGACGCCCACTGGACGCCGCGCACCGTGGTGATAGCCGGCAAGGCAGCGTCTGCCTACCAGGCTGCCAAGCTCATCATCCAGTTGGTGCTCGACGTGGCACGGGTCGTGAACAGCGACCCCCGCGTCGGCGACAAACTCAAGCTGGTGTTTTTGCCCAACTACGGTGTCAGCCTGGCCGAAACCATACTGCCGGCAGCCGACCTGAGCGAGCAGATTTCCACCGCCGGCACCGAAGCCTCGGGCACGGGCAACATGAAGTTCGGCCTGAACGGCGCCCTGACCATTGGCACCTGGGACGGCGCCAACATCGAAATGGCCCAGTCCATCGGTGCGGACAATATGTTCATCTTCGGCCTGCGCACCCACGAGGTGCAGAAGGTGCGCGATCTGGGTTACGACCCGCGTCTGTACGTGGACGGCAACGCACAACTAAAGGCCGTGATCGAGGCCATCGCCTCGGGCGAGTTTTCTTCGGGCAACGGGCACCGCTACCGGCCGCTCACCGACAGCCTGCTGCACCGCGACAGCTATCTTTTGATGGCCGACTTTGCGGCCTATGTGGAGGCTCAAGCAAGGGTCGACGCGCTCTACCAGGCGCCCGGAAAATGGGCTGAAATGGCGCTGCGCAACGTTGCGGCCATGGGTCCTTTTTCCGCCGACCGCACGATCCAGGAATACGTGGAGCGGGTCTGGTCGGCCAAGGCCGTGAACCAGGGAACAATCCCAGGATGATGACCGAAGCCGACGCGCTGGCACTGCTTGGCGCACGTCACGCCGACCCCTTTGCCGTGCTGGGCCTGCACGCTGACACTGACGGAAAACTCTGGTTGCGCGCCCTGTTGCCAGGTGCGCTGACGGTAACGGCCGTAGACCCTGTCACCGGCAAGACCATCGTCAAACTGGCCTTGCGCCATCCGGATGGCCTGTTCGAGGTCTGCGCGGCACGCAGGCGCAAACGTTTCGACTACCGGCTCGACGTGACCTGGGCCGACGGACAAAGCGGCTGCTACGCCGACGCTTATGCCTTCGGGCCGCAACTCGACGACACTGACCTGGCGGCGCTGCGTGACGGCAATCACTTGCGCCCCTACACCGTGCTGGGCGCGCACCCCATGGAACAGCTGGGCGTGAGCGGCGTGCGCTTTGCCGTCTGGGCGCCCAACGCCAGGCGCGTCAGCGTGGTGGGTGAATTCAATGTCTGGGACGGACGGCGCCACCCCATGCGGCTGCGCCACGACGGCGGAGTCTGGGAGCTGTTTGTGCCGCACCTGGGCGTGGGCGACCTGTACAAGTTCGAGCTCGTCGGTCCCGATGGCAGCGTGTTGCCGCTCAAGGCCGACCCCTATGCCTTTGCCGCCCAGCTGCGACCGGACAACGCCAGCCGCGTCGCCCAACTGCCTGCGCCGCGCCCACTGCCGGAGGGTCGCGCCGCGGCCAATGCGCGCCACGCGCCCCTGAGCATCTACGAGGTGCACCTGGGCTCCTGGCGCCATGGCCAGGGCGGGCGCTTTGCCAGCTGGGAGGAACTGGCGCACAAGCTGCCGGACTACGTGGCGGACATGGGCTTCACGCACATCGAACTGCTGCCCGTCAGCGAGCATCCCTTTGACGGCTCCTGGGGCTACCAGACGCTGGGGATGTTCGCGCCGAGCGCGCGCTTTGGCGAACCCCAGGGTCTGGAGCAATTTGTCCAGGCCTGCCACGCGCGCGGCCTGGGCGTGCTGCTGGATTGGGTGCCGGCGCATTTCCCCAAGGACGCCTTCGGCCTGGCGCAGTTCGACGGCACGGCGCTGTACGAATACGGAGACACGCGAGAAGGCGTGCACCGCGACTGGGGCACGCTGATCTACAACTTCGGCCGCGCCGAAGTGCGCAATTTTCTGGTGGGCAACGCGCTCTATTGGATCGAACGCTACGGTGTGGACGGTCTGCGCGTGGATGCCGTGGCCTCCATGCTGTACCGCGACTACTCGCGTGATCCCGGCGAGTGGATCCCCAACGTTCACGGCGGGCGCGAGAACCTGGAAGCGATCTCCCTGCTGCGCCAGGTGAACGAACAGTTGGGCCTGCACGCACCGGGCGCCATCACCCTGGCGGAAGAATCCACGGCTTTCCCAGGCGTTTCCGCACCGACCAGCAGCGGCGGCCTGGGCTTTCACTACAAGTGGAACATGGGCTGGATGAACGATACCCTGCAGTACATGGGCGAAGACGCGGTGCACCGGCGCTGGCACCACGACAAAATGCGCTTCGGCCTGGTCTACGCGTTCAGCGAGAACTTCGTGCTGCCGCTGTCGCACGATGAGGTGGTGCATGGCAAGGGTTCGCTGCTGGGCAAGATGCCGGGTGACGACTGGCAGCGCTTTGCCAACCTGCGCGCCTACTACGGCTTCATGTGGGGACACCCCGGCAAGAAGCTGCTCTTCATGGGGCAGGAATTTGCCCAGCCGAATGAATGGAACGCCGACGCCGAACTGCCCTGGCAACTGCTGCAGGACCCGCGTCATGCCGGTATGCAACGATTGGTGCGCGACCTGAACCATTTGTACCGGGAACATTCCGCTTTGCACCGGCTCGACTGCGAAGCGGCGGGCTTTGAATGGCTGGTGTGCGACGACGCGGATCAGTCCGTCTATGCCTGGCTGCGCCGCGACGGAGAGGGTCGCGAAGTGCTGGTGGTGTGCAACTTCACGCCGGTGGTGCGGCCCGATTTCCGGCTCGGTGTGCCCGCCGGCAGCAGCTGGCGCGAAGCGCTCAACACCGACTCAACGCATTACGGCGGCAGCAACCTGGGTAACGGCGCGACCCGTCTGATGCCGCAGCAGGTGGCTGCGCATGGACATGAAAATTCAATTCGATTGATCCTGCCCCCTCTGGCCGCACTGTTCCTGATTCAGGATTGACAGCGGCTTTCATTTTTTACTGTACGTTTTTAGCGCATTGGCGCTGCCTCCAAAACCTCGAACCTTTCACATGGAACTGTCCGAAGCACTGCCCCTGACCCCGGCCCTGACACAGCATCTGCTGGAAGGTCTGCCGTTTCCGCTGGGCGCCTGCGCGCGTGACGGCGGCGTCAACTTTGCCGTCTACTCGCGCCATGCGAGCGCGCTCGAGCTTTGTCTGTTCGACGCTGGCGGCACACGCGAGTTGCGCCGCTTGGCGCTGCACGGACCGCATTGCGGCGTGTTCCATGGTTTCCTGCCGGGGGCTGGCCCCGGTCTGGTCTACGGGCTGCGCGCCCACGGACCGTATGAGCCACATAACGGGCATCGCTTCAACCCGCACAAGCTGCTGCTCGATCCTTACGCCCGAGAAATCGTCGGTAACATGGTGTGGGTGCCCGAGCATCATGGGGAGACCCTCATCGACGGCCTGACAGTGCTCGACACAAGGGACAATGCCCTGCTGGCGCTGAAAGCCCGGGTTGCGCCAGATCGGTCGCAGTCCCAGGCGATGCGGCGCGCCGCGCCGCGACCTGCGTCCGAACGGGTGTTGTACGAGGTTCACGTCAAGGGCTTTTCCATGACGTACCCGGACATTCCCGAGGCACTGCGCGGCACCTATGCCGGGCTGGCCCATCCGGCGTCGATCGCGCATTTCAAGTCGCTGGGCGTGACCACCTTGTCGCTGCTACCCGTGCAGTACTGCGTGAGCGAAGCTGCGCTGGTGGCCCGTGGCAGCAGCAACTATTGGGGCTACAACACGCTGGGATTTTTCTGCCCCAATCCACAACTGGCCATGCAGCCGAACGACCCCACAGCCGTCACCGCGGAGTTTCGCGCCATGGTGCAGGATCTGCACGCGGGCGGACTCGAAGTCGTGCTGGATGTGGTCTACAACCACACGCCCGAAGGCGATGAACGCGGCCCCACCCTGAGCTTTCGCGGTCTCGACAACGCCAGTTGGTACCGTCTGGGCGGCGACCGCAGCCGCTATGAAAATCTCACAGGCTGCGGCAACACGCTGAATGTGGCACACCCTCGCGTCACCCAGTTCGTGCTGGATTCGCTGCGCTACTGGGTGGAAGAATTGGGTGTGGACGGCTTTCGCTTTGATCTGGCGCCGGTGCTGGGCCGCAACGACCATGGTTTTGCCTCGAATGCGGCTTTTTTTGTCGCCCTGCAGCAGGATCCGGTGCTGTCCACCGTGCAGCTGATTGCCGAGCCCTGGGACGCCGGAGCCCTGGGCTACCAGGTAGGCAAGTTTCCGGGACGATTCCTCGAGTGGAACGACAAGTACCGCGACGCCGTGCGCGGCTACTGGCTGCAGCGTGGCACGACGCGCGGTGAGATGGCCCGGCGCCTGACGGCGTCCAATGATTTGTTCCACCATAGTCAGCGCAGCCCCGGCTCGTCGGTGAATTTCGTCACGGTGCACGATGGCTTCACGCTCGCCGATATGCTGAGCTACAGCACAAGGCACAACCTGGCCAACGGTGAAAACAACGCCGACGGAAGAGACGGCGAGATGTGCTCCAACCACGGCGAGGAAGGGCCGAGCAACGACGCTGATGTGCTGGCCTTGCGCGAGCGCGTGCGCCGCGCCATGCTGGCCACACTGCTGCTGTCCCAAGGCACGCCCATGCTGTGCGCCGGTGACGAGATCGGCAAGACGCAAGGCGGCAACAACAATGCGTATTGCCAGGACAACGCCACCAGTTGGCTCGACTGGCTGGCGGCCGACCAATCACTCAACGCCTTTGTTGGGACAGTGATCGCCTTGCGCCGTGCCGAGCCGTTGCTGCGCCACGCCGAATGGTTCCTGCCCCACGGAACCGAGATCGACGCACCGCTGCTCATTTGGCGTGCACCCAACGGCTGCGAGATGCAGTCGGCCGACTGGCACGAGTACGGCGATCACGCCTTTGCCTGCCAGATCGAGCCGCCCGTGTCCTCATCCATTGCTGCCAGCCTGTGGTTGGCGATGAATCCCGATGCCGTGGACAAAGCCTTTGTCCTGCCTCCGGGACCTTGGTCACTTGCGCTGGACAGCAGTGGCGAGTTGGACAGCGGCACTGTCATTGCCGGTCAGCTTTCGGTTCCGTCGCGCAGTCTGGTGCTTTTGCGCCAACTGGGTCACCTGATTTCCTCATCCTCCTGAAGCCATGAACCTCGAACAACGCTCCTCCGGTGTGCTGCTGCACATCACCTCGCTGCCCGGCCCGCACGGCATGGGCGACTTTGGCCCGGCCGCCTTCCATTTCGTGAACTGGCTGGTGTCGGCCGGGCAGAGCGTCTGGCAGTGGCTGCCAACGACACCCATCGGCCCCTGCGACTCGCCCTATCAAAGCGTTTCGGCTTTTGCCGGCAGCCCCATGATGGTGGCGCTGGAGCCGCTGGTGCAAAGCGGCTGGCTGGCGCCCCCTGTCTTGCCGGCTGACGGTTTTGAAGCGCAGCGTGTGGACTATGCCCGCGTCGTTCCCTGGCGCCTCGATCAGTTGCGCGCCGCCTGCAGCGGGTTCATGGCGCGTGCCTCGGTGGTGCAGCGCGACGAGTTCGCATCGTGGTGCAAGCAAGAGCAGCATTGGCTGGACGACTACAGCCTGTTCATGGCGCTGGAAACAGCGCATGGCGGCCAGCCCTGGTGGGACTGGGACGAGCCGCTGCGAAGGCGCGACCCTGCGGCCTTGAACGCGGTACGCCTGGAACATGCGCAGGAAATCGACTTCTGGAACTTTGTGCAATGGTGCTTTGACCTGCAAGCCGCGTCCCTCAAGTCCTATGCCAACGCGCGCGGCGTCTTCATCATGGGAGACCTGCCGATCTTCGTCGCGCATCACAGTGCGGACTGCTGGGCGCGCCCCGACTTCTACTTGCTGGACGATGCGTTCCAGCCCACGGTGGTGGCGGGCGTGCCACCTGACGAGATGGGGCCCGAGGGACAGCGTTGGGGCAACCCCCTGTACCGCTGGGACCGCATGGCCGCAGAAGACTTTGCCTGGTGGACGGCACGCGTGCGCCGTGCCCTGGCGCAGGCCAATGTGTTTCGCATCGACCACTTCCGCGGCTTTGCCGGCTACTGGGAAATCCCCGCAAGCTGCCCAACAGCCATGGAAGGAAGCTGGGTGCCGGCACCGGGCAAGGCGCTGTTTGCGGCGATCGCCAGCGCTCTGGGGCCGCTGCCCATCATTGCCGAAGACCTGGGACTCATCACACCCGACGTGATTGAATTGCGCGACGGCTGCGGCTTTCCTGGCATGAAGATCCTGCAGTTCGCCTTTGGCGGCGACGGCAGCCACGAATTCCTGCCGCACAACTATGGCCCCCATTGCGTGGTCTACACCGGTACGCACGACAACGAAACTGCGCGCGGCTGGTGGGCCCATGCCAAGCCGCGTGAGCGCGCCTTTGCCGGCGCCTACCTGGCCGCAGGGGACGAGGATCTGCACTGGGCCATGATCCGCGCGGCCAGCAACTCGGTGGCGAACATGGCGGTGTTCCCGTTGCAGGACGTGCTGGGACTGGACGCCAGTCACCGCATGAACCTGCCCGGCTCCACCGAGGGCAACTGGGCCTGGCGTTTTGACTGGCGCATGGTGGGCAACGAGCCGGGCCGGGTATTGGGACTGATCACCGCCGCCAGCGGGCGCGGCCCGATCGAATTGTTGCATCTGCCGAACGCATGACGCCGGCGCGGCCACGGCTGGTGGCCATCGCCTGGCCGATGCTGGCCGAACTGCTGCTGGGTTTCGGCGTGGGCCTGCTGGGCCTGTGGCTGGCGGCCGGTATCTCTGACACTTCGGCCGCGGCGTTTGGCCTCGCGAACCATCTGCAGAACGCTTTCTTCTTGCTGTTTCGCATCGTCAGCATGGGCGTGAGCGTGGTCATCACGCAAAACCTGGGCGCTGGCAACCGCTTGGGTGCCGACCAGACCGCGCGTGCCGCGCTGGGTGCGAGCAGCTGGCTGGGCCTGGGCGCGGGTCTGGGGGTGCTGGGCAGCGCCGCCGGCATGCTGTCACTGCTGAACGCACCGCCACCGGTGCTGGCGCTGGCCCAGCCCTACCTGCAGACGCTGGCGCTGGCGCTGCTGCTCGATGCCTGGAACGCCACACTGGCCTCGGTCATGCGCGCGCATTTGCGCACCCGCGACGTGATGTTCAACATCCTGGCCATGCACGGCCTGCACCTGCTGCTGTGCCTGCCGTTGATGCGCGGCCTCGGGGCCATTCCCGCGCTGGGGCTGCCGGGCTTTGCCGTGGCGATGGCCCTGAGCCGCGCCTGCGGCCTGGGCCTGGGCCTGCTGCTGTGCCGCTGGCGGTTGCAACTGGTGCCGCGCGCGCGCGACTGGTGGACATTGCATTGGGACAAGCTGGCGCCGGTGCTGCACATCGGCTTGCCGGGCGCGGCGGAAAACGTCGCTTACCGCGCCGCCATGCTGGTCTCCGTGAGCGTGGTGGCGGCGCTGGGTGCGTCCTCGCTGGCGACGCAGAGTTATACCTTTCAGCTCATGCACATCACCGTGCTGTTCAGCCTGGCCATCGGCCTGGCTTGTGAGGTGCTGATCGGCCATCTGGTGGGGGCCGGACAGTTGCGTCAGGCCCACCGCTTGCTGCGCAAGAGCCTGCTGCTGGGCTTGGGCGTCTCCACTGCCGTCGCAGCGCTGGCTGCAGCCACCGCACCCTGGACGCTGCGCCTGTTCACCCAGGACGCACAGATCATCGCCAGCGCCACCACACTGTTGTGGATCACCGTGCTGCTCGAGCCCGGGCGCACCTGCAATGTCATCATCATCAACGCCTTGCGCGCGGCCGGCGACGCGCGCTTCCCCGTCATGGTCGGCGCAGTGTCCATGCTGTTCGTCATGGCGGGTGGCTCCTGGCTGCTCGGCGTGTACTGGCAGCTCGGCCTGGTGGGCGTGTGGATCGCCTACGCCGCCGACGAGTGGCTGCGCGGGCTGGCCATGGCGGCGCGCTGGTTTTTTCGCGGCTGGCTGCCATCGGCCAAAGCCGCACGTCGGCGCGTGCAGCAACAGCAGCGGAGTGCAAGCTTTTCGTGATGGGCAAGCCTGCAAGGTGCTGGTGTAAACCATGGGGAACGATTCCATTTGTGCCGGCATAATCTTTACCCTCAGTCCCCCAAGCCTGTCCTGAAAGCGGAGAAACCTGTATGAAATATCCCCTGTCCCAGCTTCGCGTCTGGTTGAGCCTGATCCTGCTGTGCACCGCCTTCGGCGCAGCCACGGCCCAGACCCCGCTGCAGACTTTCTTCAAGAACCCGCAGATCGGCACGGCCAGCCTGTCGCCCAACGGCAAGTTGCTGGCCACCACCACCACCATCGACGGCGTGCTGCAACTGGCGATCGTGGAGTTGGAGACGAACGCAGCCAAGAACATCGCGGGCTACGAGAAGCTGGACATTTATCACATCCGCTGGATCAACGACGAGCGCCTGGTGTTTGACGTCATCAACCGAGGCAGCGACTACGGCAACTCATCCTCCTACGGCGGGTTGTACGCCATCAACCGCGACGGCAGCAAATCCGCGGCACTCATGCACACGGCAGAGCACCTGCGCTTCAGCAACCAGGCCGAGGCACTGTCGTCTCCGCTTGGCATGCGCATGCTGGCGGTCACGCCCGACGACCCGAACAGCATCATCGCCCTGGGCTATTTTTACAACGGCGACGTGGTTCCTTACCGGGTCGATACGGTCACGGAAAGGCGTAAGGAGATTTACTTCAATGTTCCTGGGTTGGCGCGTGACTTCGTCTTCGACCATAAGGGCGTGCTGCGCGTCGTCGTGACCACCGACGTGGCGCAACGCCAGGCCACGGTGTGGTACCGGGATAACGAGGCGCAGGCCTGGAAGAAGCTGTCCGAGCATTCGTACCGTGAGCCCAAATTCACCCCGTTGGCTTTCGATGCCAACAATGTGACGCTGTACGTGTCGGCCCCCGGGCCAGCTGGCAAGTATGGCGCCTTCAAGTTCGACTTTGCCAGCAATCTGCCCGGCGAACTCGTGGCCGCCGACAAGAGCGTAGACGTGGACGAGAGTCTGGTGTTTGCGCCCGACAGCCACAAATTGCTGGGTGTGCGCATGCAGACCGAGCCGCCGAAGACGGTATGGCTGGACAAGGGCTACGCCACGACGCAGGCCTCCATTGACCGCGCCTTTGCAGGGCAGGTGAACGTGATCCACCCCGCGAACCCGCAAGCTGCGCTGCTGATCCATTCCTACTCATCGACCCAGCCCGGCAATTACGCAGTGTTCTACCCGGAAAAGAAGAAGCTGCAAAACCTGTTTGCCGTGCGCCCCGGGATTGACCCGAAGAAGATGTCCGAGCAGTTGATTTACGACTACGTGGCGCGCGACGGCTTGACCATTCAGTCCTACCTCACGCTGCCCAAGGGCCGCGAGGCCAAGGGTTTGGCGCTGGTGGTCTATCCGCACGGCGGACCCAACGCCCGGGACGGCTGGGGCTTCGATTCGGGGGTGCAGTTTCTGGCCGGCATGGGCTACGCCGTGCTGCAACCGCAATTTCGCGGCTCCACCGGTTTTGGCTACGAGTTCTACCGCAAGGGCTTTCGCCAGTGGGGCCTGGCCATGCAGGATGACCTCAGCGACGGCGTGAACAGCCTGGTCAAGCAGGGTGTCGCGGACCCGAAAAAAATCTGCATCATGGGCGCCAGCTACGGTGGCTACGCCGCCATGATGGGCCTGGTGCGCGACCCCGACCAGTACCAGTGCGGCGTCAACCTGTTCGGCGTGACCAACCTGAACTACCTGTACAGCGAAGGTCGTTGGAGCAAGGACAAGGCGGCCGAGTTTCATTTTCGCGAAACCCTGGGCGACCCGGACAGCATGCGCGAGCAATTCATCGCCACCTCTCCCGTGAAGCAGGCAGAAAAAATCAAGGCGCCGGTGTTCATGGCCTACGGCGAAAAGGACAGCCGCGTACCCCCCATCCACGGCGAGGACATGCGCGACGCCTTGAAAAAATACGGCAAGGTGTATGAGTGGACCCTGCTGGAAAAGGAGGAACACGGCTTCGCCAGCGAAGAGAACCGTTTTCTGGTTTTTGGTGCGATCGAAAAATTTCTGAAAAAGTACAACCCGCCTAACTGATCACGGCGGGCAGATTTCAGTTGGCCAGGACAAATACCCGGACCGACTGAGCTGCCAGCGTCAACTGCAACTGGCCTTGGGCGTCAGCCGCCAGCGAAGCCGCGGCCGGGTAGGCGGCACGCCAGCCGCTCATGGGCGCCAGACCCTGAACCGACACCGTGGACGGACTCTTGCCGTAGTTGATCAGCACCAGGCTTCTTTCCCCGCCCAGCGCGCGCTGGAATCCCAGCGTGCTGCCGCTGACAAAGATGTTTTCGTAGCTGCCCCTGGCGATGGACGGCAGGCTGTTGCGCAGGCCCAGCATGGCTTTGTAAAACGCGAACAGCGAGTTGGGATCGGAGCGTTCGCTGGCGACGTTTTGGCTGGCCGCGTTCCCCGATAGCGCGCGAAACGGCTGCCCGGTGCTGAAGCCGGCGTTGGCGCCGCCCCAGCTCATGGGCGTGCGCAGCTTGGCATCGCCACTCAGGCCGGTGCCTGCCGACATGCCAATCTCCTCACCGTAGTAAATGAAGGGTGTGCCGGGTTGCAGCAGATAGCTCGCAGCCGCCAGTCGGTATTGCGCCTGGTCCCCCGCCACCTGGTCCCACAGGCGCTCGCCGGCAAACAGGTCATGGTTCGACACCATGGTCGCCATGGCGGCCGGGGCTGTCTTGAAATAGTTGGCGATCGAGTTGATGGCCGCAGCTTGGCCGCGCGCCGCGTTCACGATGTCCTGAGCGTGGCCAAAGGCGAAGGCGCTGCCGCAGGTAGCGTCGGTGGCCCAGTCTTGTTCATGGGCAGTCGCTTCGCACACCATGTGGCGCTTAGCATAGCGCTGGATCGTGCCGCGCAACTGCGCCACCACAGCGAAGCTGCCGGGCTGGTCGGCCCAGGCATCGGGGCCGTTTTCCACCAGATGGCGCACCGCATCAAAGCGAAAGCCGTCCACGCCCCGGTTCAGCCAGAAGCGCAGGCTGTCCTGGTGATAGGCCATGACAGCAGGGTTGAGCCAATTGAAGTCCGGCATGTTCGGTGAGAACTGAGAAAAGTAGGCACCAGTGGGCGTGCCGTTCCAGGGGTTCTTGCCAAAGATGCTCCAGCCCGTCGGCGCACTGTCCTGCCAGACGAACCAGGAGCGGTAGGAATTGTCCTTGCTGGTAGCGGAATTCAGGAACAGCGGGTTTTGGGCTGCGCTGTGGTTCACGACGTAGTCGACGATCACACCCATGCCGCGCGCGTGCGCCTGCGTCAGCAATTCGTCAAAGTCCGCTAGGCTTCCATAGGCGGACTCGATCTGGCGAAAGTCCGTGACCGCGTAGCCATGGTCATGGTCTTCACTGCGCGTGACGGGCATGAGCCACAGTCCTTTCACACCCAGTTCCTGCAGGTAGTCCAGGCGCTGCGTCAGTCCGCGCAGGTCGCCCACGCCGTCGCCATCGCTGTCCTGATAGCCGCGGACAAAAATTTCCATGAAGGCGCCGGATTGCCAGCCGTCGGCCAAGCGGCTGCCGGGGTCAGCCTGGGCCACCGGACTGACATCGACGGCGGGCAAGGGCGCAGGCGCAGCAGCCTCGCCTGCGGCACCGCCGCCGCAGGCTACCAGCGTCAGCGACATGGCCAGGCAGGGGCGCGAAAGGGCGCGCAACAGGGAATGAAAAATGGCCATGGTACTAGTCCTTATTGACTTGATTTGTAGGCAAACTACCATCCTTGGAAAAATTTGCATGAGATATTACCCAAAATATCTCCATTAGAACCGGGCGTTTTCCACCCGAAGCGTAGAAATACTACAGGACGCGCGAGCGCTTGCCTACCCATGAAATCACCGATTGAATGCCTGGCCCTAGGGGCCGCCTGCCTGTTGGCAATGCACAGCCACCAGGCTCAGGCCAACACGGCATTGCCTTTGGCCTGCGACCAGAGCGGCCACCAGTGGCTGCTGCAGGCGACGCCCGCTGCTAGCACCGCGCCAGCGGCAACAGCCTATTGGTTGAACCGGCAACTTGCCCAGTGGCCGGGCGCATCGGCACAAGGGCAATTCCGCCTCTACCACTCGGCTGGCGGGCAAATGCGGGTGCAAGCGGGTGAACGCGTGACGGGGGCGGATGGTGCGCTGACCATGGATTTGGCGCCGGGACCGCTGAGCACTGAGCTGGTCGAGCGCTTCAAGTACGTCGCCCAAGGCGTGGTGCTGGCACTGCGCGCAGCGGACCTGACACAACTCCCCCAACTGCATCAAGGGCAGATGCTGCTGGTGCAGCAAGACGAGCAGGGCGTGGTGCTGCAGGCCGCCGCGCTGCAGGCGGCCGGCGCCCTCGACGACCTGTTCGGCGGCGCCGCTACGGCCAGCGACCTGGGCGTGCAGTTGAAGCTACCATCCACAGGCGCGGCATTTACGCTGTGGGCACCGACGGCGCAACAGGTCAGCCTGTGTGTCTACGCGGCAGGGTCAGGTCCGTCCTTGGGCAGCGCGCCACTGCAGCGCGATGCCGCCACGGGTCTGTGGCGCGGCACGCTCAAGGCGGCGCGCAGCGGGCAGTACTACGCCTATCTGGTCGATGTCTTCGTTCCCGGCGTGGGAGTCGTGCGCAACCGCGTCACCGACCCCTATTCCGTCAGCCTGACGACCGACTCGCTGCGCAGCTACATCGTGGATCTGAACGAGCCCCGACTCAAGCCTGCGGGCTGGGACGATGACCGCGCACCGACTACCGTCGCCGCGCCCACCGACATGACGATCTACGAGTTGCATGTGCGCGACTTTTCCATCAACGACGCCAGCGTACCGGCGCCGCACCGCGGTAAATACCTGGCCTTCACCGACCAAAAATCCAAGGGTATGCGGCACCTGCAGGCGCTGGCGCGCGCCGGCCTGACCGACGTGCACTTGCTGCCGGTGTTCGACATCGCGACCATTCCGGAGCAGGGCTGCACAAAGCCGTTGGTGCCAGTCGGCGCACCGGACAGCGAGGACCAGCAAGCGGCCGTCATGGCGCAAGCCGGCAGCGACTGCTTCAACTGGGGCTATGACCCGTTTCACTTCAGCGCGCCCGAAGGCGGCTACGCCAGCAGCGCGGCCAATGGCGCGACGCGCATCCTGGAGTTTCGCCGCATGGTGCAGGCGCTGCACCGGGTCGGGCTGCGCGTTGGCATGGACGTGGTTTACAACCACATGGCGGCCTCCGGGCAGAGCGAAAAATCGGTGCTGGACCGCATCGTTCCGGGCTATTACCACCGGCTCGACGCCCATGGCGCGGTCGAGCAATCCACCTGTTGCGCCAACACCGCCACAGAAAACCGCATGATGGGCAAGCTCATGCTCGACTCGGTGGCGCTGTGGTCCCGGGACTACCGGATCGACTCCTTCCGCTTTGACCTGATGGCGCATCAGCCCCTGGACGTGATGCGCGAACTGCAAACGCGCGTGAATGCTGCCGCCGGACGCAACGTGCAACTGCTGGGCGAGGGCTGGAACTTCGGCGAGGTGAAAGACAACGCACGCTTTGTCCAGGCGTCGCAGTTGATGCTGAACGGCACGGGTATAGGAACTTTCAGCGACCGGGGGCGCGATGCGCTGCGTGGCGGTTCGGCCTCGGACTCGGGCGAGAACCTTGTGCGAAACCAGGGCTATCTCAACGGCCTGGTGTACGACCCGAACGCGCTGGCCGATCCGGCACGGCCCGCCACCGACCTGCTCAAGGTGGCGGACATGGTGCGCGTCGGCCTGGCGGGATCGGTGCGCGGTTACATCATGACGGACTACCTGGGCGAGCGTCGGCGTCTGGAGCAGATCGACTACAACGGCCAGCCTGCGGGCTACGTGAGCCAGCCCGGCGAAGTCGTGAACTACGTGGAGAACCACGACAACCAGACGCTGTTCGACATCAACGCCTACCGGTTGCCGCTGGGCACGAGCCGCGACGACCGGGTGCGCGTGCAGATGCTGGGCGCGGCGCTCAACGCCTTCAGCCAGGGCGTGGCCTATTTCCATGCCGGCATCGACACCTTGCGCTCCAAGTCACTGGACGCCAACAGCTTTGACTCGGGTGACTGGTTCAATCGCCTGGACTGGACCTACCGCGACAACTATTTTGGCACCGGTGCGCCGCCCGCGCGGGACAACCGTGCCAGCTATGCCTGGAGCAAGCCGCTGCTGGCCAACGCCGACATCAAGCCGGCGCCAAAGGACATCGCGCTGGCGCGCGACATGTTTCGGGATCTGCTGAAAATTCGCGCCAGCTCGACACTGTTTCGGCTGCGCAGCGCCGAGGACATTGCGCAGCGCCTGACATTCCCGAATTCCGGACCGGATCAGATCGCAACGCTGCAGGCGGGGCATCTGCTGGGCGACGGCTATGCGGGCGCGGGCTTTCGCGAAGTGCTGTACCTGGTGAACGTGGACAAGCGCCCGCACGAACTGTCGCTTGGGTTGGAGAAAGGCAAAGCCTGGGTGCTGCATCCCGTGCACCTTGACCGCCAAGCTGCGGACCCACGGCCTGCGGCCCAAGCACGCTACGACGCGGCCACCGGCCACTTTAGCGTGCCGGCGCGCACGGCACTCGTGTTTGTCCTGCCCTGAAGCAGCTATCCTCTGGCCTGGCACACGGACTAAATGCAACCAGAACCGCGATACCTACGCCACCCCCAACGCCTTGAACACCGCATCTACCGGATCGGAATAAAACCCGGTCTGGAACTTCGCAAAAAGCTCGCCTGGCACCGTCGGGATGTCGCAGGGCGGCGAAGCGGTTGAACCAGGTTTAGGCCACGGTCTCCATGGTGTGCTCAAAGCCGTCTTTCTGGATGCGCTTGATGAGCTGCTCGCGCTGCGGTTGCAGCTTGATGTGCCAGGCTTGGCCTGCGATGACCATCACGTCGCCTTGGGCCAGGCTTTGGGGGGGTATGACTTTGTTCATGAGGCTTGAGTTGGCAAACCGTCGTCTGCATTGGATGCGGTGAGGCGGCGGATGGTGAACGCGCAACGTTGGTCTATCAGCGTCACGATCTGGGCGAGGATGGGGTGGCTGTTGCCTTGGGCTTCAAACCTTGCTCTGGTGGCGCTTGCCAGTTCTGGCAGGCGCCTGGCAATGTCGAGAATGCGTTTTTTGACCTGAGCGGGCGAGAGGGCCGCGTCGATGGCGAACTGCTCCCAATGCCGCGCCTGAACTTCAGAAAACTTGTATTTGCTGCCGATCTTCATGGCCATCTTGTCGGTCAGACGGGGATAGACCGCAGTGCACAAGGCGTCGTACAGCGGCGCCAGCACAGCACCCTTGGGCGTGTAGAGCAGCGAGAAGTTCTTGCCGTGGGCGTCATGGTTGCCGATGAGGGCGTTGAACACCACGAGGTCCAGCAGCTTGAGGATGTGGGGTGCGCTGGGGCGCGTAGCGCGGCGCAACAGTTCGAAGGATTGGGCCAGGTTGGGTCCTCCCTCGTTCTGGTACTTGGTTTCGGGGGCGCTGCCCAGGGCCTGGCAGAAGTCTTCTTGGTGCAAGCGGTTTTGTCCGTGCCGGTCGTAGCGTTCCACCAGCAGGTATTGGCGAGCGCCTACGTGATGGATCTGGGTTTTGGCGACATCGAGTTTCAGTGCTGCGGCCAAGGCCATGCAGAAGCCTTCGTTGAAGACGCTCCCCTCTGCGGCGGCAATGGGTGGCTTGAGGATGTGGGAGCTGGGGCAGCCAAACAGCGGCAGACCGATGCGCTCGCCCCTAGCGACGACGGGCAATTTGTCCTGCGCGCCAGCCAGCGACAGGCGCAAGCCCTCGTCGCCGACGAGCATGGGGCGCTGCGGCATTTCGTCGAGCACGGCCAGCAACTGTGCGTCGTCAAGCCAGCGCACGGTGTCGGGTGCGTCGATCAACGCGGGCGTTTGACCCGGCTCCAGCAAGGTGACAGCGCCGGCACATTCGCCACCGATCCCGTCAAGCAGGGCAAAGTCGTTTTGCCGCGAGACCTGCAAGGCCTGGGCCACGAGTTTGCGTTTGTCGCCCTCGGGCAAGAGCCCGGCAAAGAAGGGTCGGGTGGTTCGGTCGTCAAAGGGCTCGGTCCTGAGGGGGAGGGACTGGGACAGTGGGACGGCCTCAGTTTTGAGACCGTCACCGGCAGCGCCCTTGGCCAGCCATTCAGCGGCATAGCTAAAGCTTAAGCGCCCATCGAGCTGCGCCAGGGTACCGATATGTGCGCCCAACAACCAGACTTCGAGCTGTTTGGGCATGCTATGACGCCTCGACTATGCTTGGGCCGGTGGCCAAACCGTCCACCGCCAGGGTTCCGCCCAAGGCGCTCAGTACCCGCAGAATGGTTTCCAGCCGAAGGGTGGGTTTGCCGGCCTCCAACTCGACAATGAAGCGCACGCCCACGCCAGCGGCCAGGGCCAGCTGCGGCTGGGTTAGACCCAATTGTTTGCGCGCGGCGAGCGCAGCCGCACCCAGGGCTGCGGGGGTGTTGATCAGGGTGATCGTCATGTTTATTTCCTGTACGGGAAATTATTGTGGTCTATCCATGAAAATGCAAGGAAAACTTCCTGTTCGGGAAATAACGACGGATATTGCTGCGTCGCCGCCAAAAATGCCCCGAACGGGAAATAATTGCATCACCTACTGCACGCGAGCGATTCGCCCGGCGCGGATGGCTGCCAGCAATTCGTCGCGCAGTTTGCAAACGTAGGCTTCCACCTCGGCTTCGGTTTCAAGATAACTCTTGGCGCAGAGATCGGCTACGCGGATAACGCGGGTGATCTTTGCTACGGGGACCGGTACGTTTGACGGACCTGTCTGCACCGGGGCTGCGGTGTCGCCCGGTGTGGAAACATGGGCTGGCGCAGCCGGTTTGGCAGTCGCCGCTGCCTCGATGAGGGCAATGGCTTCATCCATCGCCTCCAGGCGTTGTTCCTGCATGAAGAAAATTTGCGCGATGCTGGTCTGACTGGCAATACGGGTCTTGATATCCTCATGCCTGGAGCAACGACCCAAGGGTGTGACATGAAGCGACAGGACTTTCGATTTTTGCAGCGTCTGCGCGTGCGCTGGTGCGAAGTGGACATGCAGAAGATCGTGTTCAACGCGCACTACCTGATGTACCTGGACACGGCGCTGGCCGACTACTGGCGCGCCATGCTCATGCCTTACGAGGCGGCGATGCAGCAGTTTGGCGGCGACCTGTACGTGAAGAAGTCCACGCTTGAATACCATGCGTCGGCGCGCTATGACGACGCGCTGGAAATAGGCCTGAAGTGCAGCCGACTGGGCAACAGTTCCATGGTCTTCACAGCGGCGGTGTTTCGCGGCGAGGAGGTTCTGGTCACGGGCGAACTGGTCTACGTGTTTGCCGACGTGCAGACGCAGACATCCAGGCCGATACCCGCAGCGCTGCGCGACTGGCTGCAGGCCTTTGAAGCGGGAGACCAGATGGTGACGCTGCGCTGCGGCGACTGGAAGGAACTGGGTACGGACGCTTCGCGCATCCGCACCGAAGTCTTTGTGCAGGAGCAGCGCATTCCCCAGGAGATGGAGTGGGACGCGGCCGACGCCACGGCCACGCATGCCGTGGCCTACAACCGCCTGGGTCAGGCCGTGGCCACGGGGCGCCTGCTGGTCCACGCGCCAGGGGTGGGGCGCATCGGCCGCATGGCCGCCAGCCGGGTGCTGCGCGGCGCCGGTCTGGGCAGCGCCGTGCTGCGCGCGCTGATGTCAGCGGCGCTGGATCGCGGTGACAGCCAGGTGGTGTTGCACGCCCAGCGCAGCGCCGAAAGCTTCTACGCGCGCCTGGGCTTTGCGGTGCAGGGAGCGCCCTTCGAGGAAGCCGGCATCGCCCACATTGAAATGTGCGCCGCCACCGAGCGTTTCGGGTGACGCGAGCGTCGGCGTCGGACCCTGTGCCTGCGCTTGCAAGCGACGCTTGCTGATCAGCGTCCGAGCGCCCGTCCCTCGCCCTTTTCCTCCACGGTGCGGCCCTCACGGATATGGAAAATCCGCCGAAATGTGGGGATGATCTTCTCGTCGTGCGTCACCACGATGATGGCGGTCTGGGCCTGCAGCGCCATCTGTTGCAGGATGGACATCACTGCCATGGCGCGCTCGCTGTCCAGCGGCGCCGTGGGTTCGTCGGCCAGGATCACGGGCGGGCGGTTTGCCAGCGCGCGGGCAATCGACACGCGCTGCTGTTCGCCGCCCGAGAGCTGACTCGGCTGCGCGCGTGCGCGGTGCGCCACGTCCAGCGCGCTGAGCAACTCCAGCGCGCGCGCGCGGGCCTGCGCGTTGGGCACGCCGGCGAGCATGGGCAGGATGGCGACGTTGTCGGTCACGTCCAGAAACGGGATCAGGTACGGCGCCTGGAAGACAAAGCCGATGTTGTCGCGACGCAGCGCGCGCAGGTCTTTGATTTTCCAGCCGTCGCGGTAGATCTCGCGTCCGCCCAGCAGCATGCGACCCGCTGTCGGTTCGATGATGGCGCCCAGGCATTTAAGCAGTGTGCTTTTGCCGGAACCGGACGGGCCGACAAGCCCGACGACTTCGCCGGGTCCCACCGTCATGTTGACGTCTTTCAGCGCCTCGACAGCGGTGTCGCCGCTGCCATAGACCTTGCGCAACCCTTCGATGACGATGCCGCCAGCGCCTGTGTTGTGGGTGTCGTTCATGGTCAACCGCCGATGGCCTCGGCCGGATCCACCTTGAGGGCCGCGCGTATCGCCAGGGTGCTGGCCAGGGCGCAAATCAGCATCGTCACGCCCAGACCGGTGAGTGCGTCGCCCGACTCGAGCAAGACGTATTTGGGAAACACGGGCGCCCAGAAAGTGGCGGCGATCTTGCCCACGACGAAGCCTATCAGTCCCAGGCCCAGCGCCTGCTGCAGGATCATGCCGGCAATGGTCCGGTTGCGCGTGCCGATCAGCTTGAGCACGGCGATTTCGCGGATCTTGCCCAGTGTCATGGTGTAGATGATGAAGGCCACGATGGCGGCGCTGACGATCGCCAGGATCACCAGGAACATGCCGATCTGCTTGGCCGAGGTGGCGATCAGCTTGGCCACGAGGATTTCCTCCATCCCTTCGCGCGTGAACACCTGCAGGTGTTTCCAGCGACGCAAGCCTTGCGCCACCTGCTCGGGTGCGACCCCGTCCTGCACCTGCACCAGCACCGCGTTCACGCTGTGGCTGCTGCTCTGCGCGGCCTGCACGGCTTCCAGCAGGCCCGGCACGCCCGGCCGGTTCAGGGCGGGGTTGGCGGCGGTGCGCACGCGGTCGTTCAGGATGGCGTCGTTGTCTTTCAGAAACTGCGCGTCCTGTGCGTCCTGCATGGCAATGAAGACCATGGGGTCGCCACCCGACGACACCATGCGCCGGGTGAGTCCGACCACGGTGTAGTCGTGGCGCCGGATGCGTATGGTTTCGCCCAGCTGGAAACCGGTTTTCACGTCGGCCACGGCCTCGTAATGACTGCGCGTCAGGTGTCGGCCCGCGACCAGGTGGTCAGGCGCACCGGGCTGGCCCGGCTCGAATCCCACCACCATGGCGCGCACCTCGTCGCCGCCCTGCAACACCTGCATGGTGAAGTAGGTGACGTTGGCCGCGCGTGCCACACCTTCCATGCCCAGCACGCTGTGCACCACGTCGTCGCGAATGCTCGAGGCTTCGGCGTAGGGGCCTTGCGTGTCCTTCTGCACCAGCCACAGGTCGGCGCCCGAATTGTTCAGCAGCGCATGGGCGTCGTCCACCATGCCGCGGTAGACACCGGCCATGGTCAGCGTCACGCCGATGAGCAGGCCCAGGCCCGCGCCGGTGAGTACGAATTTCCCCCAGCCGTGCAGGATGTCGCGCCCGGCAAGGCTGATCATCGCGACGCTCCGGCCGGGGCTACCAGTGCGTCCACCACCTGCACCCGGCTGCCCGGGGCCAGGGCCTTCTCGCTGTAGACCACGACCTCGTCGCCGGTCTTCAGGCCTTCGAGCACCTGCACCTGTCCGTCCAGGCTGGCAGCGCCCAGTCGCACGGGGACAAAGCGCGCGTGGCCGGATTCGACGCGCCACACGCCGCCAACGGCGCCCTGGCGCGCAATGGCGGCGTTGGGCAGCACGGGGCTGCGCTTCGTGGGCGCCAGTTGCAGCGTGACCTCGGCCATTTCACCGACCGAAACCCCGGCCGGCGCCTGCTTGAAGCTCACCAGCGCAATGCGTTCTTCCGTCACCGGGTCGCTCAGCAACTCCACCCTGGCGACCTGCGCTGCCAAGGGCTTTTGCGGCAGGGAACGCAGCACGATCTGGCCCTGGAGTCCAGCCGCCAGACCGCCCGAGCGGCCCTGATCGACGCGCAGGCGCACCCACAAACTGAGCGGGTCGATCACGTGCAGTACGGCTTGGCCCGCCACAACGGTGGAGCCGGCTTCGGCGTCGCGGCTGGTGACGACGCCGTCGGCCGCTGCCAGCAGGCGCACATTGGCGCGCAACTGCTGCGCTGCGGCACGCTCCGCTTGGGTGCGCAACAGGTCCTGGCCGGCGCCACGCAGGTTCGCCTGGGCCGCCTGCAGTGCCGCGTCAGCGGAGCGCTTTTCCTGCAGGCGCGACTCCAGCGCCAGCGCGCTGATGAAGTGCTGATCGGCCAGCTCCTGGTTGCGCCGGGCGTTGAGGTCGGCCAGTTCGTGCCGCGCCGCCGCATCGGCTTGCTGGGCCTGCGCCGCAGCCTGCACGCTCTGGGCCCGGGCCACGGTGGCATCGAGTGCGCTCAGGCGTTGCTCCAGATCCACCGGGTCCATTTCGGCCAGCAGCTGACCCGCTTTCACCGCGTTACCGACATCCACCAGCACGGTCTTCACCCGGCCTGCCGCCGTGGGGCCGATCATCCAGCTGCGCCGGGCTTCGACCGTGCCGATGCCAAACAGCGCCGGGCTCAGGCTGCCCTCGTGCACCTGCGCCAGCGTGACGCGGGTTGCGGCCAGTGGACCAGTGCGCAGCACGACAAAGCCCATGGCGGCGAGCAGGCCGACGGCCAGCCCGAGGAGGGCGAAGCGCCTGGTTCGGGTGTTGTTCATGGGGTTCCTTGGAATGGAGGAGGCGCGTCCGAAGCGACGCCGCGCAGGTAGATGTGGAATACGTCGGGTGCCTGCAGCGCCATAGGCTGCACCTGGCCGCTGAGCAACGACTGCATCACAAGTCCCTGCACCGAGCCGATGAACAGCACAGCAGCGGCTTGCAGGTCGACCCCGGGCGCGAGTTGCCCCTGCTCCCGGGCACGCTGCAACAGACCCACCAGCAACTGCCGGTATTGCTGCATCAGGCTGCGCACGCTGGCTTTCATCGGCGTGTCCTGCGCCTGCTGCAGTTCCTGAAAAATGATTCGCGGCACGCCGGAGTGGGCAATGACGAAATCCACGTGCGCCATGAACACGGCTTTCAGAGCCACCAGTGGACTGGCCTCAGGATCTGCCGCCAGACGCAACTGCTGCATCAGCGTTTGTGTCGCCCAGTCCATGGCGGCCAGCCAGATGGCTTCCTTGCTGGGGAAATGACGAAATACCGCACCTTGGGAAATGCCCACGGCGCGCGCCAGTTCCCCGGTGGTGATGCCGCTCGGGCTACGCACCGCTGCCAGATCCAGTGCCGCTTCGAGCAGGTGGGCCTGCCTGATTTCGGTAGCCTGGCGGGTGCGCTTGCCGGGTTCTTTCATGCTGCCTTAAGTAATTGCTTTATCACTTATATTTTAGACGCAAGTTTCCTTCGAAGGCAAGCTGGGAACAAAAAATCCCGCTGCCGGCGCGCCAGGGGGAGATCAGATATCGGCGAGCAGGGCGTAGGGCAAATGGCCGAGCGTCAGCAGCGGGCCCTGAGAGTTGCCCAAACGCAGTTCGCCGGACTCAGCGGCGCTGGTCAGCATGGAGACCAGCGCGTCAAAGCCGCCACCCGGTGCCGCTGCGGCCTGGGCCACCGTGCCGCAGGCCTGCTCGGTATCGCTACTGTGAAACACCTCCTGGCCCGCCGCCATTTCGGTGTCGCCGTGCATCAGAAAGGTCCGGCGCTTGAGCGTGCCGCGGAACTGGCTGCGCGCCACCACTTCCTGGCCGGGGTAACAGCCCTTTTTGAAGTTCACGCCGCCGACGGACTCATAGTTCAGCATCTGCGGCACGAAGGCCTCGACAATCGGGGCGCTCACCATGGCAATGCCGCTTTGCACCTCGCTCCATTGCCACAGCTCGGTGCTGATGGGCCCTGCCACCGGTTCGGGTCCGCCAACGGGGGCCACCCACAGGGCACGGGTTTGACCCTGCGCCGGGTACAGCACGATAACGCTGGCCAGGTCAGATTCAATACGCGTCCAAGCGGGATGATCTGCGACCAGGGCGCTGGCCGAATTGCCGATCAGGCCGCGCAGCAAAAATTCTTCGCTGGCGTCACTGAGTTTGACCTTGGCGCGCAGCACAAACATTGACAAGCGCTTGAGCGTGGCAGGCAGAATGTCGCGGCTGCAGATCAGCAGGATGTCCGTGGGGCTTTGCTTGAAACCAATGAAACTGGCCTGCAGTCGGCCCTTGGCGGTGCAAAACCCCGCCAACCTGGCCTGCGCGGCGCCCAGCAATACGAAGTCCTGCGTGAGTTGACCCTGCAGGAATTTGGCGGCGTCTTCGCCCTGTGCGCGAATCACGCCCCAATGTGGCAGAAGGGCGATACCGTGGATTGCATTGTTCATGGGTGAATTATCATCCGCGCTCAAAGTCCTGTGACTCTGAGGGACGGGTCGCCGCCATGCCAGCGCGAAACGGCCCTGTTGTTAACCGATTGGAATCATCTGTGCGTCGCTGGATCGTGATCATGTTGCTGCTGTGCGCAGCCTTGGGTAGTGGTGCCTGGCACTGGCTCAATCTCGCGCTGTCGCCCGCCGGCAGCGCCCCGGTGGACCTGGCGATAGAGCCGGGTACCTCGGTTCGCGGCGTCGCTCAAGCGGTGAGCGACACCGGACTGCAGGTTGACCCCACGCTGCTGTACTGGTGGTTTCGCCTGTCCGGTCAGGCGCGCCAGATCAAGGCCGGCAGCTACGAACTGGCGCCAGACACGACACCGCGCAGCGTGCTGCGCAAGCTGGTGCGCGGCGAGGAGGCCTTGCGCTCCCTGACCCTGGTGGAAGGCTGGAACTTCCGCCAGGTGCGTCAGGCGCTGGCCAGCGCGGAGAACCTCAAACAGGAGGCCAGCAGCCTGGGCGACGAGGCACTGATGACGGCACTGGGTGCACCGGGTGTGCACCCGGAAGGACGGTTCTTCCCCGACACCTATACCTATGCCAAAGGCAGCAGCGACCTGGCGCTGCTGAAACGTGCACAGCGTGCCATGGACAAGCGCCTGCAGACCGCCTGGGGACTGCGCAGTCCGGACAATCCGCTGAAGACCCCAGAGCAGGCGCTGATCCTGGCCAGCATCGTGGAAAAGGAAACCGGTAGGGCCAGTGACCGGCCCATGGTGGCCAGTGTGTTCTCCAACCGCTTGCGCATCGGCATGCCGCTGCAGACCGACCCTACGGTTATCTATGGTCTGGGCGAACGCTATGACGGCAACCTGCGCAAACGCGACCTGCAGACCGATACACCCTACAACACCTATACGCGCGGCGGCCTGCCGCCCACGCCCATCGCCATGCCCGGCAAGGCTTCGTTGCTGGCGGCGCTGCAGCCGGCAACGAGCAAGGCACTGTATTTCGTGGCACGCGGAGACGGTAGCAGTCAGTTCAGCGCGACGCTGGACGAGCACAATCGGGCCGTGAACAAATACCAGCGAGGCCAGTAATCAAGTGCACAGCGACGGACTCTTCATCAGTTTCGAAGGCATAGACGGCGCCGGAAAATCAACCCACATCGAAGCGCTGGCGGCCGAGTTTCGGGCGCAGGGCAGGGCGGTGACGCTCACGCGCGAACCGGGCGGCACGCCGCTGGCGGAAAAGCTGCGCGCCATTTTTTTGCACGACGCCATGGACGGCTTGACCGAGGCCTTGCTGGTCTTCGCGGCACGGCGCGACCACTTGCAGCAGGTGATTGAGCCCGCGCTGGCACGTCGCGAAGTGGTGCTGTGCGACCGCTTCACCGACGCTACCTTTGCCTATCAGGGGTTTGGCCGCGGCTTCGACCTGGCCGTGCTGTCCTATCTGGAGCAGCAGGTGCAGACCGTGCGGGGGCAGGGGGCCAACTTTGTGCGGCAACCCGATTTGACTGTGTGGTTTGACCTGGCGCCCGCGGTCGCGGCAGCGCGCCTGGTGAACATCCGGGTGCCCGACAAGTTCGAGGCCCAGCCGCAGGCGTTTTTTGCCAATGTGGCGGCCGGTTACACCGACCGTTGCAACAAAGACCCTGGGCGTTTTGCCCGCATCAACGCCGATCAATCGGTGCAGCAGGTGCGCCTGGACGCGCTCGCCGCCGTGCGCTCACGGGGGTGGCTGGCATGAGCGAAGCCGAAGCCCTGGCGACAGTTACCGACGCACCCTGGATCGTGGAGCAGACTCGTTACCTGCTGGCCCAGCGCGGCCACGCCTGGCTGTTGCAGGGGCCATCGGGGCTTGGCCAGTACCCGCTGGCCCTGGCGATGGTACGGGCCTGGCTGTGCGAACAAGCTACGGGTCAGGGCGCCTGCGGGCAATGCGGCAGTTGCCACGCCATCGATGTGCGCACGCATGCCGACCTGTGCGTCCTCATGCCCGAGAACGACATGCTGGCCCTGGGCTGGCCCTTGAGCGAAAAGGCGCAGGCCGAAGTCGACGACAAGAAGCGCAAACCCAGCAAGGAGATCCGCGTTGAGGCCATGCGCGACGCCGTGGAGTTCTCCCAGCGAACCAGCGCCCGCGGGCGCGGCAAGGCGGTGTTGGTGTATCCGGCGGAGCGCATGAACAGCATCACTGCCAACGCCCTGCTCAAGACCTTGGAAGAGCCGCCGGGTGACGTCAAGTTTGTCCTGGCCAGCGAGGCTGCACACCAACTGCTGCCGACGATTCGCAGCCGTTGCCTGGGGCACAGCATGGTCTGGCCGCAGCAGGAAGTCAGCCTGCAATGGTTGCAGGCGCAAGGCGTGAATTCAGTGGACGCCGGTGTCTGGCTGCGTGCCGCTGGCGGGCGCCCGGCCGACGCCCTGCATCTGGCGACTGGTGGGCGCGACCCCAAGTCCTGGGCGTTGCTGCCCCGGGCCATGGCGCGGGGCGATTTGGCACCGGTACACGATTGGTCGCCTCCTGAACTGGTCGACGCCCTGCAAAAGCTCTGTCACGACCTGATGTCCGCAGCAGCGCAGGCGCCGCCGCGCTTTTTTCAGCCAGCCGACCTTCCTGCGAACATCACGCTGGCGGCACTGACGCCATGGGCCAAAGCACTCATGGCCACGGCGCGGACCGTGGAACACCCGTTCAACCCGGGCCTGATGCTGGAATCTCTTGTGAGCCAGGCGCGAAACGTTCTAAACTCGCGCAAATGAAATCGCGACTCCTTCACCGCCATGGCTGATACCCCCTCCGCGCCAACGCCGCGTCCCAGCGTCATTCAATTGGCGATCAAGGAAAAGGCCGCGCTGTTTTCCGCCTACATCCCGGCCTTCTTGCACGGCGGCATGTTTGTTCCCACGACGCGCGACTACAAACTGGGCGAGGACGTTTACCTGCTGCTGTCGCTGCCCGAGGACACGCAGCGCTACCCGATTGCCGGCAAGGTGGCCTGGGTGAACCCGCCGCACTCGGGGGCAGATCGCAAGCAGGGCGTCGGCATCCATTTTCCGAACGAAGACAAATCCCAGGAACTCAAAAACAAGATCGAGTTCATCCTGGGCAAGCACCTGACTTCGGACCGAAGCACCCAGACCATCTGAGGCGCCGCCGCCCTGGCGTTCGTCGTGCCGACCCGGCAACGCCCGGCCTGTGCTCTTCGCAATTCATTTTTATTCATGTTCACCGATTCCCACTGCCACCTGAGCTTTCCCGAACTGGCCGCCCAAATGCCACAGATCCGCCAAGCCATGGTTGACGCCCAAGTCGAGCGCGCCCTGTGCATCTGCACCACACTGGAAGAGTTCGAAACGGTGCACGCTCTGGCGCTGGGCTACGACAACTTCTGGGCCACGGTGGGTGTGCACCCGGACAACGAAGGTGTGACCGAGCCCACGCTGGACGACCTGCTGGTCCGCGGCCAACTGCCCCGCGTCGTCGCCGTGGGCGAGACCGGCCTGGATTACTACCGCCTGAACGGTCGCAGCCTTGCCGACATGGCCTGGCAACGTGAGCGCTTTCGCATTCATATCCGCGCCGCCAGGCAACTTGCCAAACCGCTGGTGATCCACACCCGCAGTGCATCAGAGGACACGCTGGCGGTGCTGCGCGAGGAGGGCGAGGACGGCACTGCAGGGTCGGCCGGCGGCGTGTTTCACTGCTTCACCGAGTCCCAAGCGGTGGCGCGAGCGGCCCTGGACCTGGGTTTTTACATCTCGTTTTCCGGGGTTCTGACCTTCAAGAATGCCCAGGACATCAGGGATGTGGCGGCCTTCGTGCCGCTGGATCGGCTGCTGATCGAGACCGACAGTCCCTATCTGGCACCGGTGCCCTACCGCGGAAAAACCAACAATCCCTCCTATGTGCCCTGGGTTGCCAAGCAACTGGCTCAGCTGCGGGACTGCCCGCTGGAGCTCATCGCACAGGCCACCAGCGCCAATTTCGAGCGACTTTTCAAGGATGTTAATCTTGAGAAAGTACATTAAGACTCTGCTGTATCTATATGTTTTTACATGTAGTCTACTGGCAATTGCTGGCTCTTACGAGGATTTTTTCCAGGCCATACACCGTGACGATGCGGATACCATCGCCGCCTTGCTGCAACGTGGTTTTGACCCCAACACGCCCGATCCGCAGGGCCGCCATGGACTGGTCATCGCGCTCAATGAGCCGTCGCTGCGCGTCATAGAGTTGTTTCTGGCGACGCCTGCTGCCAAGGTCGATCTGCGGAGCGCGCAAGACGAAACCCCGCTGATGTTGGCGGCGTTGCACGGTCAGTTGGACATCGCCAAAAAGTTGATGGCACGCGACGCGGATGTGAACAAGCCGGGCTGGACGCCGCTGCATTACGCGGCCATGAACAAGCATAGGGATGTTATCGCGTTGCTGCTGGAGCATCACGCCTACATCGACGCCGAGTCACCCAACGGCACGACGCCGCTGATGATGGCTGCGCAATACGGCAATGCGTTGACGGTGAAGATGTTGCTCGAGGCCGGAGCCGACGCCACTGTCAGGAACCAGCAGCACCTGAGCGCGCTCGACTTTGCTCGCAAGGGCGAGCGTGCCGACTCGGAAGCGCTGATCGAGACCGCACTGCGCGCCAGCACGCCGCGCGGGAAGTGGTGATGCTTCAGTTTTTAAGGCCTGCTTCCTGCTACACTCTACTTCATACGATGTATATTATGTTAACTATTCTGCGGCGAGACTCGGGGGAATCCGGACACACCCGAATTCGGTACACCAGCCTCCTACCGCCAATCTCAGGCCGGCGCCATCGCGTCCCAGGCCTTCGTGGCCTCAGCCGCGTACATCAAGGCGGGACCGCCGCCCATGTACACGCAGACGCTGAGCATCTCGTCGAGTTCGGCGCGGGTGCACTGCAGCTTGTGCAAGGCCTTGATGTGAAAGCCGATGCAGCCCGAACAGTGTTGCGTGATGCCGATGGCCAGCGCGATCAATTCCTTGTGCTTGGCGCTGACCGCACCCTCGGCCATGGACGCGCGGGCCAACTGCCCGAAGGCCTGCATGGCCTCGGGTTGCGCCTTGCGTAAGGGCGCCAGATTTTCGTTGATGTTCTTGATCAAGCCGGTGTGGTCAAAGGTGCTCATGGTTGAGTGATCCGTTCAGTGTCAGGTTGAAAAAATCGAGTCGGTTTGGGGACGTCGACAAAGCCGAATCACGTACTGCCGAAACTGTCGGGCATTTGAATTGCCACGACCTCGCCACGCGCGGTCAGGACACCATCGACCAGCACGGTCGTTTGCACCACCACCTTGCGTCCTTTGACCTCCTTCACGCTACCCCGAATCTCCAGTTGGCCCGAAAGCGGCGTGGGTTTAAGGTAGTCGACGTGCAGCGAGCCCGTCACAAACCGAAATGGCGGCAGCGTGTCCATACCGCGGTTTTCCAGGCGGAACATGGCGGCGGCAGCGGTGCCCGTGCTGTGGCAGTCGATGAGCGATGCAATCAGGCCGCCGTAGGCGTAGCCCGGAACCGAGGTGTGGTAAGGCTCAGGACTGAAGCGCGTGACGCTCTCCTCGCCGTCCCAATAGGTCTTTATCTGGTGGCCATGCGCATTCAGTGCACCGCAACCATAGCAATGGGCCACGTTTTCCGGGTAGTAGTCTTGAAAAGCTTTCATGCGGGTTCCGTAATTAATTAAGCGGTGATGGATATAAGTCGATAGTAAGGCTTTCCCGCAAACCAATCGCCTGTCTTGGTGCTGCGCGCGCCGCGAAGGCGACAGCCGTTCTCGATTTTTTTCGTTGTGCGCAGCGCTGTTTCACGCAGCGGCGGGTGTCAATGCAGAATCAGGCGCCGATTTTGAAGACAGCAACCGCCTGCACCAGATCGTTGGCCTGCGCGTTGAGGCTCCCGGCTGCCGCGGCCATTTCTTCCACCAACGCGGCATTCTGCTGCGTCGCCTGATCCATCAGCGTCACCGCTTCACCCACCTGGGCCACGCCGGACGACTGCTCACTGGATGAATGGCTGATCTCCGCCATGAGGGTTGTCAACCGATTGATTGCCGTGACCACGTTCTGCATGGTGGCGCCGGCCTTGTCCACGAGCGCGCTGCCCTGCTCAACGCGCTCAACGCTGGCGCCGATCAGCCCCTTGATTTCCTTGGCCGCCTGGGCGCTGCGACCCGCCAACGACCGCACCTCGGAGGCAACGACGGCAAATCCTCGCCCCTGCTCACCGGCACGCGCCGCTTCCACGGCGGCGTTCAAGGCCAGGATGTTGGTCTGAAAGGCGATGCCGTCGATGACACCGATGATGTCGAAGATCTTGTGCGATGCGTCGTTGATCCCTTGCATGGTTTGCACCACCTGCCCGACCACCTCGCCGCCCTGCGTGGCCACCGCAGCAGCATCCACCGCAAGCTGGTTCGCCTGCCTGGCGCTGTCGGCGTTTTGCTTCACGGTGCTGCCCAACTGTTCCATTGACGCAGCAGTTTCCTCCAGCGAACTGGCCTGATTTTCGGTGCGACTGCTCAGGTCCTGGCTGCCTGCGGCGATTTCGTCGGTGGCCGTGGCGATGCCGCCGGCCGAGTTGCGCACCCCGCGCACCAGAGTCTGCAGCGAGGCCTCCATGTCCAGCATCACCCCCATCAGGCTGGTCGCGTCGCCCTGGTTCACGATGCTGGATGTCAGGTCGCCACGCGCAATTTGCGACAGGGCCTGGCGGGCATCGGCCGGGTCCCCGCCGAGCTCCTTGCGCACGGTGGCACGCATCATGAAGCTCAGCACAACGGCCACGAGCACCGCCAACAGGGCGGCGCCAGTGGACAGGAAAATTGCCGTGCGGGTCTTTTGGTTGACACGCTCATGGGCCTGGGTCGACGCCTTTTCCGCAGCCTGGCCCTGGAGCAGCAATTCGCCGCGCAACTGGCGCCAGGCCGGGGTTTCCGCACTGTTTAGCAGACTCACTGCGTCGCCTCCGCCGGCCACCAGCGCCAGCACCTTGTCCTGTGCCTTGGACTGGGCATCGCGCAAAGATGGCAAACGGTTTAGGGCCGCCTCGAACTCACTGCCCTTGGCTCCTTCCTGGGTCTTGCTGAAGGCCTTGTCGTAGGCCTGTTGCGCGGCCTTGAAGTTCTCTGACGCCTTGGGGTTCTTGGGATCCAGTATCACATTGCGCAGCGCCTGGCCCATCTGCAGACCTTGAGCGTACATCTCGGTCAGGCCGCGTTCCACTGTTTGCTCCGAACTGATGTAGTGGTCGAATTCGGCCTGTGTGTTCATCAGGGCCCCGATGCTGCCGATCAGTCCGATGACGAAAAGTACCGCGGGCAAGGCTGCAAATGCAGCGATCTTGGAACTGAACTTCATGGGTTTTCCCGTGACGGGTCCTTGAACAAATAACTGGTGGCTGAATTATGCGCGACCCTCGGTAGGTAGAACTCCGCGAGTTCGGAACAGGCGGACCGCCTGCACAGGAAACGGCGGCGCGCTTCAGAATTGGCGACGGAACCCAAAGTGGGTTACCGAACAGACGTCGCCGGGCGCCCTGCTCTATGGTCGGACCATGCCAATCCATGCCGGCTTTATCTCCTGTATTCACCGGGCTCCCTTGGTCCGCTGCCTGTCCCACTTCCCGGATGCGAGCCGACACCGATGAGCCTGCCCCCCACCCCCCGGCGCCACGACGTGGCGGAACTGTTGCAGGCGCTGGATCCGCAAGCCGAAATGGTGCAGCGCCACCTTTGGCTGATCGCCCTGTTTGAATGGCTGCGTGGTGACCGCCTTTCCGTGCCGGCCACGCTGACCCGCCTCGGCTTCTTTCTGGATACCGTGCAGGGCAGCCCCGCACATCAGGCGAGTCTGCGGGCCTGGTGGCAAACCCTGATGCAGACCATCGATGCCACGCCCTTGCTGGCCGACCATGGTTTTACTTCCCGCAGCGCTTTTGTCAGTGAATTTTTCGAGCGAATCCGGCAAAAACTGATGCCCTGTACGCCCGAAACAGCCGATGCCTCTACGCTGTTTTCGCTGGTCCTGTGCCACAAATTCGACGCGCAGTGGCTGTCCGCACTGGACGAGCTCACGCTCACGCGGATCGCTGAATTGTTGAGCGCTCCCCGGACGTTACCGGCATTGCCAAACGCCATTTCGCCCTGGCAGAGTACGGTGCTGGAGGCCATCATTTTTTGTACCAGCCAGGTACGCGCCGCCGGCTTCTCGCCCGAGTTGCGCTTGCGCATGAGCGTTCCAGCGCGTGACGCGGAGCCTTTTCACGCCCTGGCACGTGACTTTGATGCCTTGCGCGACGTCTATCTGGACGCGCCCGACACCGAGAGCCCCAACCTTGCGGCGGCGACGCTGCAATTTCGCGAACGGCTTGAAGCCTGCCGTAGCGCCGCCGCCTCGGTCTACACCCACCTGGATGCGAATGGCATTTCTGTGAATCTGGTTTTTCAATTGCGGCAATTGCGCGAACGCGTGCTGCGCGTGCGCGCCTTGCTGGATTGTTTGCTGTCCCCTCACCCTGCTGCGAGTACCGCCCGTCTGCTTTCGCACCTGGTAGCAGTCGGGCAAGAGCGGCTGAGCTTGCGCGCGCTCATCGCCGCAAATTCTTCCCTGTTGGCCGCCAAGGTGGCAGAACGCAGTTCGGAAACCGGCGAGCACTACATCACGCGCAATCGCGCCGAGTATGTGGACATGTTGCGCAAGGCGGCCGGTGGCGGGGCCGTGATGTCCCTCACCACGGCGCTGAAGTTCGGCGTAGTCACGCTCGGTTTGTCGGTCTTCTGGAGCGGCTTTTTTGCCGGGGTGAATTACGCACTGAGCTTTGTGCTGATTCAACTGCTGCACTGGACCGTGGCCACCAAGCAGCCCGCCATGACGGCACCTGCCATGGCGGCCAAGCTCAAGGACTTGGCCCAGACCGACGCGGTCGGCGCCTTTGTCGAGGAAGTAACCCACCTGGTGCGCTCGCAGGTGGCGTCCGTGGTCGGCAATCTGGCACTGGTCGCGCCCTGCGTGGCCCTGCTCAGCGTTGGTTTGCAGTACCTCTTTGGCCAGCCACTGATCGACAAGACCCAGGCCGAGCATGTGTTGCACGCCCTCACGCTGCTCGGGCCGACCGCATTGTTTGCGGCCTTTACCGGGGTGCTGCTGTTCGCCTCAAGCATCATGGCCGGCTGGGTGGAGAACTGGTTCGTGCTACACCGACTGGACTCTGCCTTGCGCTACAACCCGCGCATCACCCGAACCCTGGGCACTGCACGCGCGCGGCGCTGGTCGGTCTTCATGCGCGACAACATCTCGGGACTCGCAGCGAACATCTCCCTGGGTTCGATGCTGGGCCTGATCCCGGCGTTCGCCACATTTTTTGGCCTGGGGCTGGAAGTAAGGCATGTCACGCTGTCCACCGGTCAACTGGCAGCGGCCTGCGCTTCGCTCGGGCTTGAGGTGTTTCAACTGCCGTCACTGTGGTGGTGTGTGGCCGGTTTGGCGTTCACCGGCGTGCTGAATGTGGGGGTGAGTTTTTACCTGGCTTTTCGCCTGGCCTTGCGCGCACACAACGTGAGCGGCCTTGACCGGACACGCATCCGCTGTGCCATCTGGCGCCAGCTTTGTGCCCGGCCCCTGAGTTTCTTCTGGCCGCCGCGGGACGCGCCCAGCGCCGCGGCGCCGCGCACTTGAGCGTGGCAAAAACTCAGTGGGCGTGCGCCCAGAGCAAAAAAGCGTCGCGCTGCTGCAGCGACAGCGTCGCTTTTTGTCCAACCGGCAACATCACTTTGGTGGCCACATGGCCCATGGGCAGGTTCGTCAGGACCGGTATCTTGAGATGGCTGCGCAGCCATTGCAGCACTGTCTCGAACTTGAACCCCTTGTCGTTGGGTGCCGCCTTCCAGGCCGTGAACTGACCCAGCACCAGCGCTTTTTGCCGCGCCAGAACGCCTGAATGCAGCAACTGGGTGAGCATGCGCTCGAGCCGGTAAGGGTGTTCGCCCACGTCCTCCAGAAACAGGATGCCGCCCTTCACCTCGGGAAAATAGGGCGTGCCCAGCATGGACACCAGCACCGACAGATTGCCACCCCACAGCATCGCGTTGCCAATCTCCAGCGCCCGCGGCGTAGCAGCCCGGTCCGGGTTCAGGCGCCAGCCAGCGCCCTCGCCCTGCCCCGCCAGAAAATCGTCAAAACAGGCTTGCATGACCACGTCGGGCGAGCCGTCTTCTTCCACTTGCGCGCCGAAGTCATCGCACACCGAAGGCCCGGCCCAACTCACTGCACCGGTCTTTGCCAGCAAGCCCAGCTGCAGCGCCGTGAAATCACTGAAACCAACGAACTGCGTGCCCGCTTCGATGGCTTTGGCGATGCTGCGGTACTTCAGTCCGGGCAGGATGCGCGTCAGGCCATAGCCGCCGCGCGCGATCAAGGCGACATCGGCGCCACTGGCTGCTGCGCGGTGGATGGCCGCCAGTCGGGTTTCGTCGTCACCCGCAAAACGCGTGGCGCTGCTCAGTGCGTTCGGGTCAAGCTCGACCTCGTGGCCCTGCTTTTGCAGATGCCGGATGCCACGCCTGAACGCAGCCTTGTCGCGCACTGCGCTGGACGGGGAGTAAATGTAGATATGGCTCATTCCCCGGAGTATCCCACTGCCCCCGCCTCGGGCCGACTGAAGGCACGCAGCGCAGCGCGGTGGCCATTGTCCGGAAACGGCGCAAGGTAGGCCGCAGCGTCCGCGTCTTCGGGCTCCGACATGACGGGTTGCACGGCCTCGAAACGCTGCGGTGCAGCCGTCGCCAGGTCGAACCCGATCGACCATTCAGATCCCACCAGCACAACGTGCTGCAGATCTAGCCGTTCCACCAACTCCGCCAACACCTGCCGATGCCAGCGCAAGCTGTGGGCGCTTTCTTTCTTCGGCTTGTCGCTCTTGCCAAAGCCGATCAGGTCCGGCGCCACGACGCGATCGCCCCGCCCCAGCCACTGCGGCATCAGCAACCGGTACTGGTAGCTCCACATGGCGCGGTCGTGCAGGCACAGCCACGTCAGAGTGGGCGCCGCGCTGCCGGCTTCGTCCAGGTAGTGCAGGCGCAACCCGGCCAAGGCGGGAAGATCGCTGATGTAATGCGCGGCCCAGGGGTAGTCCGCCAGGGATGCAAAGCGCGCCTCGGGCGTGCGCAGTGCGTCTTCGCGCAGCGGTGATGCCTGTACCCGGACCGCTTCGCGTTTGCCCTGAAAAAATGTCTGCAGCAGTGCGCTGCAGTCGGGCTCCAGCACGCCCCCGGCCAGCGTGGTTTGGTGGTTCAGTTGCGCCTGCTCAAACAGGTTGAGGACCGAGCCCGCGGCGCCGGTCTTGGGGTCACGCGCGCCAAACACGACCCGGCTGAGCCGGCCGTGCAGCATGGCGCCGGCACACATGGCGCAGGGCTCCAGCGTCACGAATAGTTCGCAGCCGTCGAGGCGGTAATTGCCCAAAGCTTTGGCCGCAGCGCGCAAGGCCACGATTTCAGCGTGCGCCGTCGGGTCCTGCGCGGCGATCGGTGCATTGCGCCCCGTGGCCAGTACCATGCCGTCCTTGACCACCACGGCACCGACGGGGACCTCGCCCGCGGCGCCAGCCTCGCGGGCCTGCACCAGCGCGAGCTGCATGAAAGCGGCATCCCTGCTCATGCCGGATTATTTGTCCGGATCGGGCCGCGGCTGCATCGCCGACTCCAGCGCCTTCTGGTATTGCTGTTGAACCTGTTGTGACTGCCCCCTGACAGTCGCGGGCGGGGCACTCGCTGCCGGCTCAATACCTTGCGGCGTTGCGATCTGAAGGCTGGGGACGCTTTGCCGCGTCGAGCCCAATTGCTGCTTGAGCAACAGGCCCACGATCGCCACCGTCAACAACAGGCCGACCAGCCCGAACATTGCTTTCATGGTGCTGCTGGACCGGTCATGGCGGCATCCATCAGGCCGAGGCGTTCCATCCAATGCGCCAGCGCCCTCTCGTCCGCATTGCCCGCGGCGTACAAGGCATGCATCGCTGCGTGCGACTCGGGGCGGTGCTGGTTCAGCTTGATCTTGCACTGCAGGTTCGTGATGCGCAATTCGAAGCCCACGACGGCGGCCAGCATGCGCTGGGCATAGTCATCGCCCAGGCTGCGCCATTGGGCGGCGTAGGCCGGGTCGTGGTCAGCGATCAGCGTTTTGAGCAAGCGGTCCTTGTCCTGCGGTGCCTCGATCAGACTGGCCTGCACCGTGCAATGCACGGCCAGGTAGTTCCAGGTCGGTACCCGCACCAGGTCAGGATAGACGCGCGTCGACATGAAGGCCTGGGGCCCCATGAAGGTGACCAGCGCGGAGGGTCTGGCTTGCAGATGGCGCCAATGCGGGTTCCCTTTGGCAACATGGCCCAGCAGCACCCATTCGGCACTCTGTGCAGGTTCGCCCTCCACCAGATGCAGGGGAATGTGAGAGACAAAGGGTTGTCCGTCCTCATCGTTGCTGATGAGACTGGCCAAGGGCTGGGCGAGGATCAGGTCGCGCGCCATGGCACGGTCCTGGGCAGCAAATTGGGTAGGCAAGTACATCTGCGGAGTATCCGATAAATTTCTAGAGACGATGGTCCACTTGAACCAATACCTGGAGTTGTTCCAGCAGGGCGTCACTCATGCCTTGCAGTTCTCCCAGACGCTCTTGCGCCTCGGCCTTGCAGCCCCAGGCGTTCAACACCGAAAGCTCCGCGGCCAAGGCGTGCAGCGTCTGGTGCAGCGTCTCGATGAACGCATAGGCCGGCTGGCTGGCGTGGCGAGCCAGACCCACGCCCTCGATCCAGTTGCGCAGGCTGTGCTCATGCAGTTGCAATCGGGGCGGCATATCACGTTCGCCTTTGAGAAAACCGGCAAATGCGGCCATCCAGGCGCGGTGCCGCACGCTGGAAGCGAGCAAAGGGAAATCGTCCCGGCTGGCAGCCGGCAGTTCCCGCCAGGCGGCGGGCGGTCGCCACGCAGCCACCCAGCCCGGCATGTCTTGCGCCTTGAGCGGCCCCGATATGCCGTAACCCTGCCCCATCTCGCAACCCAACTGCAGCAGCATGGCGCCATGCGCCACGGTTTCCACGCCTTCAGCGATGACGCGCCGACTGAATGCGCTGGCCAGGCCGATGACCCCCTCCAGAATGGCCAGGTCGTCCGGGTCATCGAGCATGCCGCTGACAAAGCTCTGGTCGATCTTCAGCAGGCTGACCGGCAGCCGTTTGAGGTACGTGAGAGAGGAATAACCCGTGCCGAAGTCATCGAGCGCAAAATTCACGCCGAGCTCGCGGCAGGCCTCGATCACGTGGGAAAGCTGGTCGATGCTGTCCAGTGCGCTGCTCTCGAGCACTTCCAGTTCCAGGTCGCCGGGCCGCACCTGGGGGTGAGCTTTCAGTCTGCTGTTCAGGCTTTGCACGAAGTCGGTTTGCATCAGTTGCCGCGTCCCGATGTTGACGCTCACCGGAATGTCCAGGCCGGCGCTTTGCCAAAGCTCCATCTGCGTCAGTGCCGTCTCAATAACCCAATTACCCAACTGCACGGCCATCGGATGGTTCTCGATCAGCGGCAGGAACATCAGCGGCGGCAACACGCCCTCCTGAGGGTGTTGCCAGCGAACCAGGGCTTCGGCGCCCACGACCTTACCAGTGCGCATGTTCACCTTGGGCTGGTAGTGCAGCACGAACTCGTCGTCGACCAGCGCCCGTCGGATGCGCTCCAGCCGCTCGTGATGCCCACGGATGCTGCTGTCCTGTGCGGTATCGAAGGCGTGGAAGCGATTCTTGCCCGAAAGTTTGGCCTGGTACATGGCCTGGTCCGCCTGGCGCAAAAGCTGGTCGGCATCGACCTCCTGCTCCTGGGGGTGAAAGGTGACGCCCAGGCTGGCAGAGACCCGCAGCATCAGGTTGCCGATCTGCACAGGTTGGGCAACTGCTGCGAGCAGGCGCTCGAGCAAGGGCTCGCACGCGGCCACGTCCTGCAGATCGGGCAGCACGGCGACGAATTCGTCGCCGCCCAACCGCGCCAGGGTATCGCCATCGCGCAGCACCTGGGTCATGCGGCTGGCCAGTGCCACCAGCACCTGGTCACCGGCCTCGTGGCCGTGGGTGTCGTTGATGGCCTTGAAGCCGTCGAGGTCCAGATAAGCCAAGGCCAGCATCTTGCCGCGCCTTTGTGCGTGCGCCATGGCCAGATGCAGCCGGTCGGCGAGCAGCACGCGGTTGGGCAGACCGGTCAGGACATCGAAATGCGCAATCTGCTCAAGCCTGTCCTGCTGAGCCTTGGCGTTGGTGATGTCAGAAAACAGTGACGCGTAGTGCAGGACATTGCCTTGCTCGTCGCGCACCACACTGATGGTGATCTGCTCGGCGAAGAGTTCGCCGTTCTTGCGCCTGTTCCAGATTTCGCCCTGCCAGTGGTCAGCTTGAGCCAACTCGCGCCACATGGCTGCATAGAACTCCTTGCCCTGACGTCCGGCGCTCAGGAAACTCGGGTTGCGGCCCAGCATCTCTTCGCGGCTGAAGCCGGTGATACGGCAACCGGCGTCATTGACGTCGATGATCTCGACCTGAGCGTCGGTGATCATGATGCCTTCGCGGGCATGCGTGAAAACACTGCGCGCAAGCTGAAACTGGGCGTCCGCGCGCTTTCGCTCGGAAATATCGCGCACCGACACGTGTAGCGCAGGCTCACCCGCGTAGGCGATGGCGGTACCCTGCACCTCAACATCGAACACAGTGCCATCGAGCTTGAGGAACTTGGCCTCCACCATCGGCTTGACGACAATGTTCTGAGCAATGCTGTTCATGCGTGAGCACTGCTCTTCGCGACAGTCGGGGTGAATCAGTTCGCTGGTGGCCGAACCGAGAAGTTCGCTTTCATCCTTTGCGCCAAAGAGCCGAACGGCCGCCGGATTGACGTAAAGAATGGTCCCGCAGCGATGCACAATGATCGCTTCGGGCGTCCATTCCACCATGGTGCGGTAATGGTCCTGGCTTTCCAACAGTTCCGCGTTCCGGGAATTCTTCACCTGCGCTCCAGTCAAATGCCTGCGAACAGGACAATGCGGTCCTGTGGGGATGGCGGATGGTAGGTGAATCCGGAAAAAAGGCAATATCCCCAAAGGGCAATACACTGGCATTTGTAGCGCCACGGTCATCCTTCTCGAAGGCGGCTTGTTCACGAATATAGATGCCGCGTGGAAAAATGTAGATGCTCGAGGCCGCGATTCGCAGCTTCAATACGCTGGAACAGGCGTTCAGCGAGGCCAGTCGCCTGCCTTTTGGCCTGGCAAGTTACGCGGGTGGCTGAAAGCCACGGCGTCAAAGTGGTGGCAAAAATCCATCAGATGCCATCATGCGACCAAAATGTGGTTCAACCACTGCTTCCAGCCTCCTGCCGATCGCGCTTGCGGTAGTTCTGGTGGATCAGATTGCCCAACAGCACGGTCGTCAGTCCGCCGCCCAACCCATCGGAACCACCGCCAGCGACGATATCGGGAACAATCTTGATGCCCCCTTTGGCGAGCGCCTCGGCGACCTGCACAACGGCAAAGTTCCCGGCTTCCATTGAGCTGACTTTTAGCTTGATGATCTCGGCCTCGGCGCCGCCCACGGCCAGGATCTTGGCGCCTTCCGCCTCGCCAACGGTGCGTAGCACGGTTGCGTCGGCTTCGGCGTTGATGGTCTTGCTCTTGGCATTACCTTCGGCAAATTTCACTGCCGCGTTCGCCTCAAACGCAGCAATAGTGACCTTGCGTTCTGCGTCTACGACGCGAGCCTGGGTCGCCGCCAGGGCCGTCGCCTGCTCGAGTTCCTGACGTACACCCTGGGCTTGGCGCTGGGTTTCGTAGGTGACGCGTTCCTGCTCGGCGAGCTTGCGATCTGTCAACGTGCGCATCAGCGCTTCCGGGGGCACGATGTCGCCGATCAATGTATCGACTGCGCCCACGTTGTACTCCTGCAATGCTGCGGAGATTGACGTGCGAGCTTCTTCCTGGCGCATGGAGCGGTTCTTCAGGAAATCAATGATGTCGCTGCCTTGCGCCGCATTGCGGAAATAGTTGCCGATGGTCGGCTCAAGCACCTGCGTCACAAACGCACTCATGTCGCCAAAGCGGGCGATCACCTTGGGCGCGTCGTTGCGCGGAATGTGGATGATCTGAGACACGTCCAGATTGAACTTGAAGCCATCGGCGGAGCGCACTGTGATGGTGGACAAATTCGCGTCGAGCTTGTGCGCCTCGCTTTTGTCGTCTGCCCAGTTCAGCACCACGTTCGCGGTCGGCACGTTCACGACCTTGTGCGTGT
>CAIKVZ010000129.1 GCA_903830985.1 uncultured beta proteobacterium | reverse complement strand
TGGTCACGGCAATCCTGTCCGAACAAGATGAGGAGTGGCTCACCGCAAAAATCTACCTGAACATGAACCCCTGACGCCGCGTATTCACAACGACCCAAAATCAGATTCCGGAAATTTACAGAAAAGAAGTTGCTTTATCATCGAGGCTGGCATATTTCAGGATGGACTTGACCTAAGTGAGGCGATCCCTAGCGGTCTTGCTGGTGGTCTTCCTGTCTGGGTGCTGGAGCCATGCGCGAAATCCATCCCCTTGCGCTCTGGTCAGCAGGTTGATGGCCGTATTGCCAGTGAACTCTTCACACAGAATGATGGAACGCAGGCAGGCGCTGACTGAGTCGTTGGACCGGTGCTTGCTGGCTTTCCAGCGGATGTATATGTCGCGTAGGGCGGGGCCTGACGCCATTGGCTTAGTGGTCTCAGGTTTGCCTACGGCCTGAAAGAGGTGACGACCTAAGACCTCAGCACGTTTAACCGTACCTTTCAGGACAGCTTCGCGGCGGGTGCAGCAACCCAGTGATGACACCAGTTTGCCGTTCTTGTAACGAGGTCTCAAGGGGTGATGCTGTGGAAGCACGATACAAAGATAGTACGCAGTCCCACGCTTAAATAGCCCAGTCAAAGTAGCCATACCTCTCCACATTGGTTGAACAACGTGATTCAGAGGTGCTACAGCAAGGTGCTGCAAAATGCTGTTTTTGAACGCTATCTGGAGCTAAGTCCCTGATAACAAACAGATTTCAAAAAGAAGTTGACGAGCCTTGACCCCGGCACTGGCTTTGCAGTTAGGGCTGCTTGGTTCCCCACCTGACCCGGTTGGCCGCTCCACCATGCGGGAAGGCCCGTCGGGGTGGATTGTAGGCGATGCGCTGGCGCTTTGCCGGCCACGGCGCCGATCAAGGTCAGGATTTTTCTGCGCCCGGCGCCTGGTCTCAGTACACCGGCCGATCGGGTCGCGATTCCTGCAGGATGGTGGTGGCGATTTCCTCGATCGACTTGGTGGTGGTGGAGAGCCAGCGGATGCTGGCGCGGCGCATCATGGCTTCGGCCTCGCCCACTTCCATGCGGCAGTTCTCCAGGCTGGCGTAGCGCGAATGGGGCCGGCGTTCGTTGCGGATTTCGCTCAGGCGTTCGGGCTGAATCGTCAGGCCAAAGAGCTTCTTGCGAAACGGCAGCAGCGCCGGCGGCAGTTCGCGTCGTTCAAAGTCATCCGGGATCAGCGGGTAGTTGGCCACCTTGAGTCCATACTGCATGGCCAGGTAGAGCGAGGTCGGCGTCTTGCCGCTGCGGCTGATGCCCACCAGGATCACGTCCGCGCCCGCCAGGTCGCGGTGCGACTGGCCGTCGTCGTGCGCCAATGAGAAGTTGATGGCTTCGATGCGGTCGTGGTATTCCTTGCTCTTGCTGACGTCGGTGAAGCGGCCGATGCGGTGGTTGGACTTCAGCCCCAGTTCGGTTTCCAGGGGGTGCACGAAGGTGCCGAACATGTCCAGCAGCATGCCCTTGCAGCCGTCCTGGATCACGCCCAGCACTTCCATGTTGACCAGAGTCGTGAAGACAATGGGCTTGTTGCCCTCGATTTCGGCGGTGTGGTTGATCTGTCGCACCGCCTGATGCGCCTTGTCCACGGTGTCGGTGAAGGGCAGGCGGACCTGGCGCGTCTTCGTCTCGAACTGCGCCAGGATGGCGTTGCCAAAGGTTTCTGCGGTGATCCCGGTGCCGTCAGAAATGAAAAAAACAGTGCGATTGGACATGGCTCAGGCTCAGGAAGGTGGTGCGCTCGGGGCGCGGGCGGGTCGGTGCCGCGCCAGCCCGTGGCAGACGCGGCGAGCCTACAATGGCGTCCATTATCTGAATAATCTCATGCCCGGCCCCGTCATCATCACAAAAATTCGAATTGACGGCCCTGGCATGCGCGCAGTTCCCGGTCTTGGCTCTGCTGCCAAGGGCGCTCGCGCAGCACTGGTTTTAACTTCTGGAGTCTTCCCATGTCTGCACGTTTCAGTCCGACCGCCCTGGTCGTTGCCTTTGAGAATCTGAGAATGACCGATGTCGAGGTGGTTGGCGGAAAAAACGCCAGCCTCGGCGAAATGATTTCACAGCTGCCCGAAGGCGTGCGCGTTCCCACCGGCTTTGCCACCACGGCCCACGCCTTCCGTGAATTCCTGAAGTTCCAGGGACTCGACGACAAGATCAATGCCAAGCTCGATGCGCTCGACACCGAGGACGTGCGGGCTTTGGCGCGTGTCGGCGCAGAAATCCGCGCCATGGTCGAAGCGCAACCTTTCCCGACCGAACTCGACGCCGCGATCCATGAAGCCTTCATCACCCTGACTGAAGGGGACCCGGTGGCGACCTTCGCGGTGCGCTCGTCCGCAACGGCCGAAGACCTGCCTGATGCCTCGTTTGCCGGCCAGCAGGAGACCTTTCTCAACGTCATCGGCATTGCGGAAGTGCTGCACAAGATGAAGGAGGTCTTTGCCTCGCTGTACAACGACCGTGCCATTTCCTACCGGGTGCACAAGGGTTTTGCCCACGCTGACGTGGCCCTGAGTGCCGGCGTGCAGCGCATGGTGCGCTCCGACATCGGCGCGGCCGGTGTGATGTTCACCATGGACACCGAGTCCGGCTTTGACGATGTGGTGTTCATCACCTCCAGCTACGGCCTGGGCGAGACCGTGGTTCAGGGTTCCGTCAATCCGGACGAGTTCTACGTGCACAAGCCCATGCTGCGTGCCGGCAAACGCGCCGTGATCCGACGCAATCTGGGCTCCAAGATGATCCAGATGAGCTTCACCACGGCCGATGAGAAAGCGGCCACCGGCAAGCTCGTCAAGACCATCGACGTGCCGACCGAGCAGCGCAACCGCTACTCGCTGAGTGACGCCGACGTCGAGCAACTGGCGCACTATGCGCTGGTGATTGAAGCGCACTATGGCCGCGCCATGGACATCGAGTGGGGCAAGGACGGCAATGACGGGTTGCTCTACATCCTGCAGGCACGCCCGGAAACGGTGAAGAGCCAGTCCCAGGGCCAGGCCGAACTGCGCTACGCGCTCAAGGGCAAGGGCACGGTGCTGGCGCAGGGCCGTGCCATCGGGCAGAAGATCGGTACCGGTCCGGTGCGCCTGGTGCACAACATCAGCGAGATGGACAAGGTCCAGCCGGGCGATGTGCTGGTGACCGACATGACCGACCCCAACTGGGAGCCGGTGATGAAGCGCGCTTCGGCCATCGTCACGAACCGGGGAGGGCGCACCTGCCACGCGGCCATCATCGCGCGTGAACTGGGCATTCCGGCCGTCGTCGGTTGCGGCGACGCCACCGAGCACCTGAGCGAAGGCATGTTGGTGACGGTGAGCTGCGCCCAGGGCGACACCGGCTTCATCTACGACGGCTTGCTCGAAACCGAAGTGACCGAGGTCGAGCGCGGCACCATGCCCGAGATCAAGACCAAGATCATGATGAACGTGGGCAACCCGCAACTGGCCTTTGACTTCTGCCAGTTGCCCAACGCCGGCGTGGGACTGGCGCGGCTGGAATTCATCATCAACAACAACATCGGCGTGCACCCCAAGGCGATCCTGGACTACCCGAACATCGACGCTGATTTGAAGAAGGCGGTGGAATCGGTGGCGCGTGGCCATGCTTCGCCGCGTGCTTTCTATGTCGACAAGGTGGCCGAGGGTGTGGCCACCATCGCCGCGGCTTTCTGGCCCAAGCCGGTGATCGTGCGCCTGAGCGACTTCAAGTCGAACGAGTACCGCAAGCTCATCGGCGGTTCACGCTACGAGCCCGAAGAAGAAAATCCCATGCTGGGTTTCCGCGGTGCGGCGCGCTATGTCAGCGAAGACTTCCGAGAGGCCTTTGCCATGGAGTGCGAAGCGCTCAAGCGCGCCCGCAAGGAGATGGGCCTGACCAACGTGCAGGTGATGGTGCCGTTTGTGCGCACGCTCGAGCAGGCGCGCCGGGTCACCGAGTTGCTGGCGGAACACGGCCTCAAGCGCGGTGACGACGGACTCAAGGTCATCATGATGTGCGAGGTGCCGAGCAACGCCATCCTGGCCGACGAGTTCCTGCAGTACTTCGACGGTTTTTCCATCGGTTCCAACGATCTGACCCAACTCACGCTGGGGCTGGACCGTGACTCCGGCCTGGAATTGCTGGCGGCTGATTTCGACGAGCGTGACCCGGCCGTCAAGGCCTTGCTGGCGCTGGCGATCTCGGCCTGCAAGCGCCACGGCAAGTACGTCGGAATTTGCGGCCAGGGTCCCAGTGACCACCCGGATCTGGCGCAATGGCTGGTGGCGCAGGGCATCGAGTCGATTTCGCTGAATCCCGACTCGGTGATTTCCACCTGGAAACTGCTCGCCCGATAACAGGAAAACCCTGCCCGGGCCGGGGAACGGCGCTGGCATGATAGGACCATGTCAGAACCGTCCCGTCTTCCAGGCAGCGTTGCCGCGCGCCCTTTCCCCCTGCGGGTGACGCTGCTCGGGCTGTGGTTTGTCGCGACATTTGGCGGCGTATTTTTCGCCCGCGATCTGCAGTCGTTGGTGGCCGGTTGGTCGCTGGGTTATTGGTTCTCGGCGCAGGGGGGCGTGCTGCTGTTTGTCGCCATCGTGGCACTCTATGCCTGGGTGCGAAATCGCCGTGGCGACGCCGATGGAATCGAGATCGACGCGGCCCAGTACCGCCGCTACAAGCGTCGTCTGCACCGCTGGTTGCTGTTGTTCGCCGCGGGACTGGCCTTGTTCCTGGCACTGCTGTTCTGGGCCGAACGTGCCGGCTTGTCCAAGACCTGGATGGGGGCGATCTTTCTGTTCAGCACCCTCAGCCTGTATGCGGTGATCGGCATCTACAACCGCACCTCCGACCCCGAAGAGTATTATGTGGCCGGCCGGCGCGTCCCGGCGATGTACAACGGCATGGCCACGGCCGCCGACTGGATGAGCGCCGCGTCGTTCATCAGTCTGGCCGGCGGACTTTATCTGCAGGGCTTCTCCGGGATCGATGGCCAGCCCGGCGGACTGGCCTATGTACTGGGCTGGACCGGCGGCTTTTGTCTGGTGGCCCTGCTGATTGCACCGCACTTGCGCAGGATGGGGCTGTACACGGTTCCCGATTTCTTTGGCGAACGCTTTGGTGGACGCTGGCCGCAGCGCATTGCGGCGCTGGCGGCGGTGGCCTGTTCGTTCACCTATGTGGTGGCGCAGATCTATGGTGTTGGTTTGATCACCGCGCGCCTGACCGGCGTGCAGTTTGAAATCGGCATTTTGCTCGGTCTGGGTGGCGTGCTGGTGTGTTCCTTCCTCGGTGGCATGCGGGCTGTGACCTGGACCCAGGTGGCCCAATACCTGATTGTCTTGCTGGCTTTTCTGATTCCGGTTTCCTGGCTGGCCTACAAGCAGCTGGGCAATCCCATTGCACCCCTGGTCTACGGCCAGCAGTTGGCAAAAATAGCCGTCATGGAACAAGCACTGATGGCCTCGCCAGCAGAACGCGAAGTGACGCAGGAATACGCCCGGCGCGCGCAGGAATACGACCGCATGCTGCAAAACATCGATGCGTCCCTGAACGGCCAGCGCAAGGCGGCCCAGGACAAGCTGCGCCGACTCAACGCGCAGCGCGCCGACGCTTCACAGGTGTTCCAGGCGAGCCGAGAGTTGTCCCTGGTTCCCAAGGACGTACCCGCCGCTTACGAGCAATGGACCCGCGCCAAGCACGAAAACCTGGAGCGCGCCAAGCCTCTGGGGGGAATGCCGCCGCACTCCCGGCCCTTCGCCGGCGACCCCGAAGGCACGCCGCAGGAGCAACACGATTTTTCCACTTCGCGAAACAATTTTCTGGCGCTGATGTTCTGCCTGATGGTCGGCACGGCCGGCCTGCCGCACCTGTTGACTCGTTTCTACACCACGCCCACGGTGGCCGAAGCGCGCAGTTCCGTGGCCTGGTCGCTGTTCTTCATTGCCTTGCTGTACTTGGCGGCTCCGGCGCTCGCTGTGCTGGTGAAGTTCGAGATTTTGAGTCATCTGGTGGGCCAGGATTTTTCACAACTTCCGCACTGGATGGCGCAATGGACCAAGGTTGACCCTGGCTTGCTGTCGGTGGCCGATGTGAATGGCGACCATGTGCTGCAGTTTTCCGAACTCAAACTCGGCGCCGATATCGTGATGTTGGTCAGCCCGGAGCTCGGGGGCATGCCCTACATCGTGTCGGGTCTGGTGGCCGCGGGCGGCTTGGCGGCGGCGCTGTCCACGGCCGATGGCTTGCTGCTCACCGTGGGCAATGCGTTGGCGCACGACCTGTATTTCCGCGGTGTGGAGACGCGCGCCACCGCCATGCAGCGTGTCATGCTGTCCAAATTTGCACTGCTGCTGGTGGCGCTGTCGGCGGCCTATGTGGCCGCGCAAAAGCCTGCGGACATCCTGTTTCTGGTGTCGTCGTCCTTTTCCATGGCTGCGTCGGCCTTTGTGCCCGTGATGGTGTTGGGCATCTTCTGGGCCCGGACCACTTCGGTGGGCGCGGTCTGCGGCATGCTGGCCGGACTGGGTGTGGCGGTGTACTACATGGCCATCAATGCGCCGGTTGTGCGCGCGGCGCTGGGCTTCACAGGGGACGGGCTCTGGTTCGAGATTCAGCCGGTTTCGGCCGGTGTTTTTGGCGTGCCAGCCGGCGTGGCGGCGACCGTGCTGGTCAGCCTTTTGTCACAGCGTCCATCGGGCTTTGGACGGGGTCGTAACAAATAGCCTATAATCTTAGGCTTTGCCTTGTCGCACTACTACAGACGCAGTGGGCGACTTTAACCACAAGGAGACTTTATGCGTCATTATGAAATCGTGCTGTTGATCCACCCGGACCAAAGCGAACAAGTCCCGGCCATGCTGGAACGTTACAAGGGCATGATCACGGCCGGCGGCGGGAAAATCCACCGTGTCGAAGATTGGGGCCGTCGCCAGTTGATGTATCTCATCAACAAGCTTGCCAAAGCCCATTACCTGTGCGTCAACATTGAAGCCGATCAAGCCGTAATGGCCGAACTCGAGCACGCCTTCAAGTTTAACGATGCCGTGTTGCGTCATCTCACGGTGCAGAAGAAACAGGCCGACACCGGTCCTTCTTCCATGATGAAGACGGTGGACCGCGAGGAATCGCGCAAGACCCAACCTTCAGAGTACGCATCCTGATCGGCCAGCGCCGTATTTGAATTTTTTGACAGCGGGAAACCCAGTCCTATCGCCAATCAGCTTGTTCTGACCGCCTGTATCGTCGAGACCCATGTCCTGCGCTACACGCCAGCCGGTTTGCCGGCTGTCGACCTGCAACTCGAGCACGAATCCAGTGTTGAGCAAGCAGGCCAGACGCGGCAGGTCAAGGCCAGCATCAAGGCAGTGGCCTTTGGCGCCATGGCGGAACGACTGGCCAGGCAAAGCGTAGGCAGCGTCTGGCAATTCAAGGGATTCCTCGCAACCCCCATCAAAGGCAAGTACGTCGTTTTTCATATTCAGGAATTTGAGCAAGATTTAGCACAGCTGAAGGACGGAGTCCAGACTCCGCCCCCAACCCATTAGGAGCCCATCATGGCCGGACCCAGTCGTTTCAAAAACAAAGACAAGCGCCCCAAGCGCCCCGCACAGAACCTGCTCTTCAAGCGCAAGCGTTTCTGCCGCTTCACCGTCACCGGCGTTGTGGAGATCGACTATAAGGATGTCGATACGCTGCGTGACTTCATCGGTGAGAATGGCAAGATCATTCCTGCGCGCCTGACCGGCACCCGTGCCATTTTCCAGCGCCAGCTCAACACCGCCATCAAACGCGCGCGCTTCCTTGCGATGGTGCCGTACAGCGACCAGCACCGCATCTAAGGAACCATCACCATGCAAATCATTCTGCTCGACAAAATCGTCAACCTCGGCAATCTGGGCGAAATCGTCCGGGTGAAAGATGGCTACGCCCGCAACTTCTTGATCCCCGCAGGCCGCGCCCGCCGCGCCACGGAGGTCGCGAAACAGGAATTTGAAGTCAAGCGCGCGGAGCTGGAAAAGGCCGCTGCGGCCAAGCTTGCCGAATCCCAGGCACAGGGCGAAAAACTCGCTGGCGCCATCATCAAGCTGACGCAGAAAGCCGGCGTTGACGGCCGCCTGTTTGGCTCGGTGACCAACTTTGACATTGCCGAAGAACTGAACAAACAGGGCTACGGCGTGGTCAAGGCGCAAGTGCGCATGCCCAATGGCCCCATCAAGGTCGTTGGCGACAACAAGGTCAGCGTGGCCCTGCACACCGACGTGGTGGTGGAAGTCACCGTTTCCGTGTACGGCGAAACCGCGTAAGCTGGTTTTCCCCTTTGACAAGGGCCGCCCGCGCTAGCGCTGGCGGCTTTTTTATTTTGTGGGACAGTTCAGACGCTGTGCTGGGCGAGCCTTGTACTGTCGTCAACTGATTTCGTCTTTCCACAGCTTGTCCCGCCTTTGTACCCAGGCTTTCTCTGGACCCGGGCGGCAGCCCAGCGTAGCATTCAGGGATGACCATGTCCGCCGTATTTTCTCCCTCTGACGACCCGTTCACCTCCGACCGCCAGGTCGCGCAACTGCGCATTCCGCCGCACTCGGTGGAGGCGGAATCCAGTGTGCTGGGCGGACTGCTGCTGGACAACATGGCCTGGGACCGGGTCGGCGACCTGTTGGTCGAGCGCGACTTTTACCGCTATGAGCACCGACTGGTGTTTGCCGCCGTCGCCTCGCTGGTGAATGCCTCCAAGCCCGCCGACGTGATCACCGTTTTCGAGCAGTTGCAAAGCCTGGGCAAGGCCGAGGAAGTGGGTGGACTGGCCTACCTGAATTCACTCGCCCAATATGTGCCCAGCGCGAGCAACATCCGGCGCTACGCCGAGATCGTGCGCGAGCGCTCGATCCTGCGCAAGCTGGTCACAGCCAGCGACGAAATCGCCACCAACGCCTTCAATCCTCAGGGTAAGCCGGTGGCCAAGATCCTGGACGAAGCGGAGCAGAAGATCTTCCAGATCGGCGAAGAAGGCTCGCGCATGAAGCAGGGCTTTCAGGGCATGGACACGCTGGTCGTGGAACTGTTGGACCGGGTGCAGGAGATGGCCGACAACCCGATGGACATCACCGGTGTGCCCACGGGTTTCTACGACCTGGACCGCATGACCTCGGGTTTTCAGGCCGGCGACATGATCGTTCTGGCGGCGCGTCCCTCCATGGGAAAAACCGCGCTGGCGGTGAACATTGCCGAGCATGTGGCCTTGAACGAAGGCCTGCCAGTGGCGGTGTTTTCCATGGAAATGGGAGCCTCCCAATTGGCCGTGCGTATCGTCGGTTCCATCGGTCGCATCGATCAGACGCATTTGCGCACCGGCAAGCTCACCGACGAAGAGTGGCCGCGCCTGACCGAAGCCATCGAGAAGCTGCGCAATGTCTCGCTGCACATCGACGAGACGCCGGGGCTGACCAGCAGCGAGTTGCGCGCCAACGCGCGGCGCCTGGCGCGTCAGTGCGGCAAGCTCGGGCTGATCGTGGTCGACTACTTGCAGCTGATGAGCGGATCGAGCGCCGACGGTGAAAACCGCGCCACCGAGTTAGGCGAAATTTCGCGCGGCCTGAAGATGCTGGCCAAGGAACTGCAGTGCCCGGTGATTGCACTGTCGCAGCTCAACCGCAGCGTGGAAACGCGCACCGACAAGCGGCCCATGATGAGCGACTTGCGCGAGTCCGGCGCCATCGAACAGGATGCCGACGTCATCATGTTCATCTACCGCGACGACTACTACAACAAGGACAGCAAGGAGCCCGGCGTGAGCGAGATCATCATCGGCAAACAGCGCAACGGCCCCACAGGAACCGTGAAGCTGGCCTTCATCAAGAACCTCACGCGCTTTGAGAGCCTGGCCATGGGCAGCAACGACTTCTGACCGGACGCTCCGGCGGCCTCGTAGCGGCCGATGCAAAGCTATTGCTCGAGTTCCTGCAAACTGGCGTTGAGTTGCGTATCGATCCGGGTCAGCAGGGCCCATCGCTTGGTGTACATGCTGCGCTTGTGACTGGGCACCTGGCTCAGTTCGCGGCTGGGTTCGCCGTTGGGCAGCGCGAACCAGCCTCCCGCCGCGGGTTGACCGCCCAGATCCTGCCAGAGTGTCAGATAGCCCGAGCGCATGTTTGCCACGGCGCTCCTCTTGCGGCGGCTTAAGCGGTAGCGCAGACTGGTGAATGGGTGTGCGTCGGGGTCAATGCCGTACAGGTCAAGCTGCCAGCGCGTGGCCAGCATTCGGGCCAATTCCAGCAGCAGCGCCTTGGGGCGCAAGCCATGCATGTCCTTGGTGAGTTGCTTCAGGCGCTCACGCATTTGTTCATCGCCGCGCGCCTGCACACAGCCTATGCACAGGCTGGGCCGGCCCAGCAGGCGGACCACGCTGAAACTCAGGGAGACGATTCGCTCAGCCGTCGCGTCGGCGCCGTCTTGTCCGAGGTACAAGGCCATGGTCAATTCGCCCTCGCGTTCGAATGAGCCATCGTAAGACAGCTTCAGGCTCATCTCAGCGCCCGGTTCGCGCCCTGGCCAGCACGCGAGTTCGACTGCCGAACCTTGGTACAGCATGCTTACGCTGGGCGCACTGAAACACTTGCACAACCAGGTGTAGTGGTCGATCAGCGCCGTTGCCCGCTCGGTGGCGGACCAGTCGGCGTTCAGGTAGGGGCGCAGAATTTTGTCGAGCAGGCGCGGCTGCAGATGCCACAGTTCGACCAGTTGGGGCCTGCGCATGAAGTTCAGCCAGCGCAGGCTCAGGCGTGGGTGCAAGGCCAGAAAGGTGAGCGTTTTGAGTGCCGATTTCCAGTCAAACCAGTTGTCGTGCGTCAACAGGGCGCCGAGCAGGCCATAGCGGCCGGCCGGCGATCCGTGTGCGCGGGTGGAATCGGTCATCTGTGAATATTTTGTAAAGTCGCAGCCGATTATCCCCTCCAAACGCCCGCTGCGAACCGCGGGAGTTGGTGGGATATATCGGATGGAGGATCGGTCAGCGCCCTGGGCGCCGCCGGTTTAAAGCACTTCGCTGGCGAAGTCGGCCAGGCGCGAGCGCTCGCCACGCGCCAGCGTGATGTGCCCACCGTGCGGCCAGCCCTTGAATTTGTCCACGGCAAAGGTCAGACCCGACGAGCCTTCGGTCAGGTAGGGCGTGTCGATTTGCGCGAGGTTGCCCATGCAGATGATCTTGGTGCCGGGTCCGGCACGGGTGATCAGGGTTTTCATCTGTTTGGGCGTCAGGTTCTGCGCCTCGTCAATGATCAGGTATTTGTTCAGGAAGGTGCGACCGCGCATGAAGTTCATGCTCTTGACCTTGACGCGCGAACGAATCAACTCGGTCGTTGCGGCGCGGCCCCATTCGCCCGCGTTGGTTTCGGTTTTTGCCAGGGCTTCCAGATTGTCGTCCAGCGCGCCCATCCAGGGCCCCATTTTTTCTTCTTCCGTCCCGGGCAGAAAGCCGATGTCTTCACCGACCGATACCGTGGCTCGTGTCATGATGATCTCGGTGTAGCGCCGCTCGTCGAGCACCTGGGTCAAGCCTGCGGCCAGGGCCATCAGGGTCTTGCCGCTGCCCGCCGTACCGGTGAGCGTGACGAAATCGACTTCCGGGTCCATCAGCAGGTTCAGGGCAAAGTTCTGTTCGCGGTTGCGCGCCGCGATGCCCCAGACGGCATGCTTCAGGTGGGTGAAGTCCTTGAGCGTCTTGAGTACGGCGGTCTTGCCGCGAATTTCGGTGACGCGGGCGTACAGACTGGGCTCTCCCGGCGCCTCGAAGTAGACAAACTGGTTGATCATCATCTGCGGCACGATGGGGCCGGCGATGCGGTAGAAGGTGTGAACCCCCTGCTGCCAGCTTTCCACCGCATTGCCGTTCACGCTCCAGAAGTCCGGCGGCAGCGCCAGCCAGCCGGAATACAGCAGGTCGCCGTCTTCCAATGTCTTGTCGTTTTGATAATCTTCTGTGGGCAGGCCCAGGGCGCGCGCCTTGACGCGCATATTGATGTCCTTGGACACCAGCACGACTTCACGCGGCTTGTCTTGGCCCTCGTTGTCTTGGCTTGCATACTGCTGGCGCAGGGCTTCGACCACGCCCAGGATCTGGTTGTCCGCCTTGCCCTGGGGCAGGCTGCTGGGCAGGGTGTAGTGCAGCGGTTGGGTCTGAAAAAACAGCTTGCCGCGCGCTTCGCTGTGACCGGTCTGGTCCAGACGCAGTCCAGCCACGATATCGCTGTCCTGCCCCGCCGCCAGGGCGTCCAGCATGCGACTGGTCTGGCGCGCGTTGCGTGCCACTTCGGTCATGCCTTTTTTGTTCCCGTCGAGTTCCTCCAGCACGATCATGGGCAGGAAGATGTCGTGTTCCTCAAAGCGGAAAAGACACATCGGATCGTGCATCAGCACGTTGGTGTCAAGCACAAACAGCTTGGCCGGGCCGGTGCTGCGCTTGCGCCGCGCGGACGCTGCGGGCGCTGCAGGTTTGGACTTGCGTGCCATGACAGGAACGACCTGCTGCGGCTGCGGTGCGCTCGGCGCGGCCACCAGGGCCTGGGGTCGCACAGGCTGTACCGCTGGCGCTGCAGCGATCGGCACCGGAACATCGGGTCGTGCGCTTCTGGTTTTCCTTGCTGGGGCGGCGCGCGCCGCTTCGGGCTCGGTGGCGAGCGCTTGGTAGGCGTGCGGAGCGAGCAGGCTGGCACGCTTGGTGGGGGCTGGAGGCAATGGCATGGAACAGCTCGGTCAAAAAAATAAAACTGGAAACAAAAAAGCCGCCCTCAGACCCGGGCGGCTTTTTGCAAATGTGGTGGAAATCAGCGTCACCGTTCCATTATGCATGGGGCGCGTGACTGTTGCCGCTGGACTGGATCGTCTTCAGGCTGCGGCCTTCTTCAGCGCCTTGACGGCCTTGAGGACATCCTCGACATGGCCAGGCACTTTCAAGCCGCGCCACTCCTCCTTGACGAGGCCATCGGCGCCAATCAGGAAAGTGCTGCGCTCGATCCCCTTGACCTTCTTGCCATACATGATCTTGTTCTTGACCACGCCAAACATGTGGCACATTTTTTCTTCGGTGTCGGCGATCAATTCAAATGGGAGCTCCAGTTTGGCTTTGAATTCGTCATGCGACTTCATGTTGTCGCGCGACACGCCGAAGACGATGGCACCAGCCTTGACGAAGTCCTTGAACTTGTCGCGGAACTGCATCGCTTCCGTGGTGCAACCCGGTGTGTTGTCCTTCGGGTAGAAGTACAGGATGAACGGTGTGCCGAGATGCGATATGTTTGATACCTTGACGCCACTGGTGGCATTGGCTTCAAATTCGGGGAGGGGTTTGTTGACAACGATCGCCATATAACTTCAATCTCTTGTGACAGGATGTGCTCGTTGGATGTGCGCGGCAGTTAAGGTTGTTGGGACTTCTCAGACCTCGCACGGCAACCGCCAATTTTACCCGCAAATGGCAGATGGATAACTAACGCCATCCCGCAGCGCATGACGGCTAGGCCGACTCTACCAGCAGCGCCGCTACCACATGACGTCCCTCGGCGGCCAGAATGTTGTAGGTGCGACAGGCCGCGGCAGTGTCCATTGTCTCGATACCGATGCGTTGCGCCATCAGGCTTTGCAGCCAGGGCGCAGGTGCAAAGCGCAGACTGGCGCCGCTGCCAAACAACACCAGTTCAGCACCCATTCCCGCCAGCTGTGCGAAGTGTGCCTCGGTCAATGCGTTGAAGCTGGCGCAGCACCAGTCCAGACATTCGCCGCTCGAACTGAGCACGATGCTGTTAGTTTTCTTTTCACCGTTGACAGCGATCCAGCCGGGTCCGATGGCGGTCACGCTGAGTCCTTGCATGGTATCCGGGTGCAGTTTCATGGGGTGGTCAAAGCTTGTGTGTGAAAGGGACGGGTCAGGGGCTGCAATCTGCTGCAAGTCGCACCGCAGCGGCAAATATAGGCCGTGCCGCGGCAGTCCTGCGGGTGAACTGTGGTCAAATTATAGGTTTTCACCAGCGAAACGCCCCGGGAGGGACTTTGAAACCTGTACTGAAATCCGCAAAGCTAGCCAACGTCTGCTACGACATCCGCGGTCCCATCATGGACCGAGCACGCCAGATGGAGGAAGAGGGGCAAAAAATCATCAAGCTCAACATCGGCAATCTGGCGGTGTTCGGCTTCAACGCGCCCGAGGAAATTCAGCAGGACATGATCCGCAACCTGCCCAACTCGGCCGGCTATTCCGACAGCAAGGGGATCTTCGCAGCGCGCAAGGCGGTGATGCACAGCACCCAGCAACAAGGCATCAAGGGTGTCACGCTGGACGACATCTACCTGGGCAACGGCGCCAGCGAACTGATCGTCATGGCGACCAATGCCCTGCTCGATGACGGCGATGAACTGCTGCTGCCCGCGCCCGACTACCCGCTTTGGACCGCGGCGGTGAGCCTTTCGGGCGCCACGCCCGTGCACTACCTGTGCAATGAGGAGAACGGCTGGATGCCGGATCTGGCCGACATCGCGGCCAAGATCACGCCGCGCACCAAGGGCATCGTGATCATCAATCCGAACAACCCCACGGGCGCGCTGTATTCCGACGATTTGCTCAACAGCATTGTCAGGCTGGCACGCGAGCACGACCTGGTGATCTTTGCCGACGAGGTGTATGACAAGGTGCTTTATGACGGCGCGACCCACACGCCGATCGCCTTGCTGAGCGAGGACGTGCTGACGCTGACTTTCAACAGCCTGTCCAAGAGCCATCGCTCCTGCGGCTACCGCGCCGGCTGGATGGTGGTGACGGGTGACAAGAAGGCCGCGCGCGACTACATCGAGGGCCTGAACATGTTGTCCAACATGCGGCTGTGCGCCAACGTGCCGGGCCAATGGGCGATTCAGACGGCGTTGGGTGGTTACCAGAGCATCAACGAACTGGTGGGCGAGGGCGGTCGCCTGCGCCGCCAGCGCGACCTGGCCTATGAGCTGATCACCGCCATTCCCGGTGTGACTTGCGTGAAGCCAACGGCGGCGCTCTACATGTTCCCCAAGCTTGACCCGAAGATGTACCCGATCCAGGACGACCAGCAGTTCTTTCTGGAATTGCTGGAGGAGACCAAGGTCATGCTGGTGCAGGGAACCGGCTTCAATTGGCCCACACCGGACCACTTTCGCATCGTCTTCCTGCCCTACGAGGACGAACTGCGCGAGGCCATTGGGCGCATGGCGCGTTTCCTGGAAAGCTACCGAAAGCGCTGTTCCCTGGCTTGAGCCTGATCCCATCCATTTTTTTCTCTCACTTATTTTTTCCGTATGAAACCGATTCAAGTAGGCCTTCTGGGCATTGGCACCGTGGGCAGCGGCGTGTTCAACGTATTGCAGCGCAACCAGACCGAGATCCAGCGTCGCGCCGGCCGCGGCATCAAAATCAGCATGGTGGCCGACCTGGACGTGGCCCGCGCCCGCACGCTGGTGGGCGTCGACACGCAGGTGGTGAACGATGCCCGCGCCGTGATCGCGAATCCCGACATTGACATCGTGATCGAGCTCATCGGTGGCTACGGGATTGCGCGCCAACTGGTGCTCGAAGCGATCGAGGCCGGCAAGCATGTGGTGACGGCGAACAAGGCGCTGCTGGCCGTGCACGGCACGGAAATCTTCGCTGCGGCGCACCGCAAGGGCGTGATGGTGGCCTTCGAAGCCGCCGTGGCCGGTGGCATACCCATCATCAAGGCGCTGCGCGAAGGCCTGACGGCTAACCGTATCCAGTGGCTGGCCGGCATCATCAACGGCACGACCAATTTCATCCTGAGCGAAATGCGCGACAAGGGCTTGGACTTCGCCGTGGCACTCAAGGACGCGCAGGCGCTGGGCTACGCCGAAGCCGATCCGACCTTTGACATCGAAGGTGTGGACGCGGCGCACAAGGTCACGCTGATGTCGGCCATCGCCTTTGGCATCCCGGTGCAGTTTGACAAGGCCTACGTGGAAGGCATCACCAAGCTGGCGGCGCAGGACATCCGCTACGCCGAACAGTTGGGCTATCGCATCAAGCTGCTGGGAATCACGAAGCAGACAGCCAAGGGCATCGAGTTGCGGGTGCATCCCAGCCTGGTGCCGGCCAAGCGGCTGATTGCCAACGTGGAGGGCGCAATGAACGCTGTCATGGTCCAGGGCGACGCGGTCGGAACGACGCTGTACTACGGCAAGGGCGCGGGCTCCGAGCCCACGGCCAGCGCCGTCATCGCCGACCTGGTGGACATCACGCGCCTGCACACGGCGGACGCCGCGCACCGCGTGCCCCATCTGGCATTTCAGCCCGACGCCATGAGCGACCTGCCGGTGCTGCCCATGGGCGAGGTCATCACCAGCTACTACCTGCGCCTGCGCGTCGCCGATCAGGCTGGCGTGCTGGCCAAGGTCACAGGCATCCTGGCGCAGACCGGCATCAGCATCGATGCCGTGCTGCAGCGCGAAGCCGACGAAGTCGGCGGCGAAGGCTCCACGCAGACCGACGTCATCATCCTGACGCACGATTGCGTCGAGGCCGACATGAACGCTGCGCTGGCGCAGATGCAGTCCCTGCCCACGGTGCTGGCGCCTATCGTGCGCATCCGCAAGGAGGAACTGGCCTAATGAAGTACCTCTCCACCCGCGGCCACACCGAGCGCAAGCGCTTTTGCGAAATCCTGCTCGAAGGCTTGGCCCCGGACGGCGGCCTGTACCTGCCCGAGTCTTACCCCCAGGTTGACCCGACCACGCTGGCGCGCTGGCGCAAGGTCTACCAGGACGCAGGCTACGCCGACCTGGCGTTCGAGGTGCTGTCGCTGTACATCGACGACATCCCCGCTGACGACCTGCTGGTGATCTGTCGCAAGACCTACACCGAAGAAGTGTTTGGCAGCAAGGCCATTGTTCCCTTGACACAGCTGCAGCCCGGGCTTTACCTGGAAGCCCTGTCCAACGGCCCGACATTGGCCTTCAAGGACATGGCAATGCAGTTGCTGGGCAACCTGTTCGAGTACGAGTTGGCGCGCCGTGGCGAGGAACTCAACATCCTGGGCGCCACCAGTGGCGATACCGGCAGCGCGGCCGAGTACGCGATGCGCGGCAAGAAAGGCGTGCGCGTCTTCATGACCTCGCCCTTTGGCCGCATGAGCCCGTTCCAGCAGGCGCAGATGTTCAGCCTGATGGACGAGAACATCTTCAACATCGCCGTGGACGGCGTGTTCGACGACTGTCAGGACATGGTGAAGGCGGTGTCCAACGACCTGGAGTTCAAGCGCAAGTACCGCATCGGCACGGTCAATTCCATCAACTGGGCGCGCCTCATGGCGCAGGTTGTTTATTATTTTGCGGGCTACTTTCAGTCGACCACTTCAAATGCGCAGCAGGTCAGTTTTGCGGTTCCCAGCGGCAATTTCGGCAACGTCTGCGCCGGCCATGTGGCGCGCATGATGGGTCTGCCGATCGCCCAGTTGGTGGTGGCGACCAATGAAAACGACGTGCTGGACGAGTTCTTCCGCACCGGGGTCTACCGCGTGCGCGCCAGCGCCGACACGCACGAGACTTCCAGTCCGTCGATGGACATCTCCAAGGCGTCCAATTTCGAGCGCTTTGTGTTCGACCTGCTGGGGCGTGATGGGGCCCGGACGCAAGACCTGTTCGATGCGCAGTTGCGCCAGCACGGGCGCTTCGACCTGAGCGGCGACGCTGCCTTTGCGCAAGCGGTCACACGTTACGGTTTCATCAGCGGCAAGAGCACGCATGCCGACCGCCTGGCCACGATCCGCCAGACCTTTTCTGACTCTGGCGTGCTGGTCGATACCCATACCGCCGATGGCCTGAAAGTGGCGCGCGAACATCTGCAAGCCGGTGTTCCCATGATCGTGCTGGAAACCGCCTTGCCGATCAAGTTTGCCCAGACCATCGTCGAAGCCTTGGGCCGCGAGCCGGATCGTCCGGCGCGGTTTGAAGGCATCGAGGCCCTGCCCAAGCGCGTGACGCGCATGGCGGCCGATGTGGGGCAGATCAAGTCCTACATCAGCGAGCATTGTCGGTGACTGCCGGTACCGGGGCGAAGCCATGAAGGTCGTCGGCATCGCGGGTTATTCGGGCTCGGGCAAGACCACCCTGGTGGAACGGCTGATTCCGGCGCTGAAAGGCCGCGGGCTGCGCGTCTCCGTGGTGAAGCATGCGCACCACCATTTCGATATTGATCACGCTGGCAAGGACACCTGGCGACACCGCCAGGCCGGCGCCTATGAAGTGGTTGTGGCGTCGGACCGGCGCCTGGCGCTGATGCGCGAATTCGAGCGCGAGTCTGCCCTGAGCGTGCACCAGATCATTGCTGAACTCAGTCCGCAGGCGGATTGGGTCATCGTTGAAGGCTTCAAGCAAAGCGACCTGCTGAAGATCGAGGTCTGGCGTCCGGCAGAGGGGCGTCCGGCGCGCTACATGGACGACGATTTCATTGTGGCCATTGCCACCGACGCACCCGACGCCTTGCCGCAAGCGGCGCTGCGTCCCGTTTTGGATCTTAACGATCCCGAGAGTGTTGCCGCCTGGATGCTCGCTCAGGGCGAGCGCTTCGATTACCCAGCGGAGCAGTACGCATGAAGCCGCAACGCGCACCGCTGAAACCGCTGGACGAGGCCCTGGCCGAACTGCTGGCCCACGCCACGCCCTTGGGGGTCGTCGATGTCGACACCTTTGATGCCGATGGCCGTGTGCTGGCGCAGGACCTGGTGTCGCAACTGCATGTGCCGCCACAGGACAACAGCTCCATGGACGGCTACGCCCTGCGCTGCGCGGATGTGCCGCAGCCAGGAACGGTGCTGCCGGTGACGCAGCGCATCCCGGCGGGCGCCAGTGGTGCACCGCTGCTGCCCGGTAGCGCGGCCCGCATCTTCACCGGCGCGCCGATTCCCGCGGGCGCCGACTGCGTGCTGATGCAGGAAGACTGTGAAGCCTTGCTGACGCCGGGTGCGGCTGATCAGGTGCGGGTGCAGACCGTGCCGCTGGCCGGCCAATGGATTCGCCGCGCCGGTGAAGACGTGGCGCGCGGCGCTGTGGTGCTGCGTCAGGGGATGCGCTTGTCGCCCGCTGCGCTGGGCTTGGCGGCCAGCATCGGCATGGCCCGACTGCCAGTGGTGCGGGCACCGCGCGTGGCGCTGTTTTCCACCGGTGACGAGCTGGTCATGCCCGGCGCCGTGGCGCCGCAGCAGATGCCACCTGGCGCCATCTACAACTCGAACCGGTTCTTTCTGCGCGCCCTGTTGAAACGCCTGGGCTGCGAGGTGACCGACTTCGGCATCGTGCCGGACCAGCGCGCTGCGACCGAACAGGCCTTGCGCGAAGCGGCGCTGCAGCATGACCTGATCCTGACCAGCGGTGGCGTGTCGGTGGGCGAGGAAGACCATGTGAAGCCGGCCGTGCAGGCGCTGGGTCAGCTCGACCTGTGGCAAATCGCCATCAAACCGGGCAAGCCCTTCGCCTATGGCAAGGTTTTCCGCAAGCCGACCGGTTCCAGGGATGTCGACCCAGCGCCTTCGAGCTGCCATTTCATCGGTCTGCCCGGCAATCCGGTGTCGAGCTTCATCACCTTTTTGCTGTTGGTGCGCCCGTTCCTGCTCAAGCTGCAAGGAGCGAGTGACACGGCGCCAGCCTCCATGCCGCTGCCGGCTCACTTTGCCTGGCCCCGGGCCGACAAGCGGCGTGAGTTCCTGCGCGTGCGGCGCAACGCGGCCGGCGGGCTCGACCTGTTTGCCAACCAGAGTTCCGGCGTCCTGACCTCGGCGGTCTGGGGTGACGGACTGGTCGACAATCCGCCCGGACAGGCCATCGCCCACGGCGATACGCTGCGGTTCATCCCCTTTTCGGAGTTGCTGGCATGAAGCTCACCGTGAAATATTTTGCCTCCATCCGCGAGGCCATCGGTGTGCCGGGCGAGGCGCTGAACACCAGTGCCACCAGCCTGGCCACGCTGCGCGACGAACTGCTGGCGCGCGGCGGTGCCTATCCCGAGGTGCTGGCGCGCGGACGGGCGGTGCGCATGGCGCTGAACCAGGTGATGTGCGAGGAAACGGCGTTGCTTGCAGAGGGTTGCGAAGTGGCTTTCTTCCCCCCGGTGACTGGAGGCTGAGCATGCAAGGCCGGGTGTCGATCCAGACTGAGGACTTTGACCTGACGCGCGAGGTCCAGGCGCTGCGCGACGGCGATCCTCGCGTCGGTGCGGTGTGCAGCTTTGTGGGGACCGTCAGGGACAGGGGTATTGCCCCCACGCTCGGCACTGCTGTGTCCGCGCTGCCCCCCGAGGGGGCCCTGTCGCCTAGGGGCGGCCCGTCGGCGACAGCGCCGGTTCTCTCGCTTGAGCTGGAGCATTACCCCGGCATGACGGAAAAAGCCATCGAAGCCATGATCGATCAGGCGCTGCAGCGCTTTGACATCTTCGCCGCGAGGGTGGTGCACCGGGTCGGGCTGTTGCAGCCGCTGGACCAGATCGTGCTGGTGGCCGTGACTTCGGCGCACCGGGGTGAGAGTTTTCAGGCCTGCGAATTCCTCATGGATTACCTCAAGACGCAGGCGCCGTTCTGGAAAAAAGAGCAGACGCCCGAAGGTTCACGCTGGGTCGACGCCCGGGTCAGCGACGACCGGGCACTGGTGCGTTGGGGCATAGCCTCCGTGAATTCCTGAAACGCTTCATTGCAGGTACTTGGGACGGGCCTCCTCGGCCGCTTCATCGCCGTGGTTTTCCCGCGTGTGGTGCGCGCTGGCCCCGTCCCACTGGGCTTTGCCCATGGCCGACTCCAGCAGGTGCATGAAACCGTGCAGCATCGGCGACTCCATTGACACTTCAAAGGCGCGCACCTCGTCCTGCTCCGGCAGCCGCTCCTCAAAGGAGATCTTCAACTGACGGTTGTCCTGCACGCTCATGCTCATTTGCGTGACCAGCATGGGCAGGATGCGCAGGGGGAGTTCACTGGCGTGCTCCTTGTAGGGCGTGGAAAAGTCCGAATTTTCCAGCACTTCGGCGCGTTTGAGTTCAGCCAGCATGCGGCGGTTGACCGCACTGCCGTCGGACATTTGGGTCTTGCGGGCTTCCAGGTGGCCCACCGCCTCCTGCATGGGTTCAAAGACGCGTGTCAGCATGCGGCGCGTCAGCCACAGACGCAGCTCCTCCCCCTCGCCGGTGTTGAAGCGCACCAGAATCCGGTCTTGCTCCTCGACGTAGATGACGGACAGTTGATGAATGTTCATTGGTGTCCATTCTAGTGACCGCACCGGATGGATTCAAGGTTTTGCACCACGCTGTGGGTCTGCGGCGGTCCAGTGTCCGATGGCGCACCTGCGCCACTTGAAAAGCGGCCTTTGGCCCCTAGCTGTGAAGCACATTGGAGAACAGTCATGCGCATGGAAAAACTCACCACGAAATTTCAGGAAGCCCTGGGCGAGGCCCAGACCCTGGCCTTGGGGGCGGACAATGCCTACATCGAAGCCGCCCATGTGCTGGCGGCGATGCTGCACCAGGAGGGCGGTCCCAAGGCCTTGCTAGCCCGCGCCGGCGCGAACGTCGCCGGCTTGCTGCAGGGTGCGGAGGCGGCCGTGAAGCGCCTGCCCCAGGTGCAGGGCCAGGAGCAGGTTCAACTCAGCCGCGACATGGGGTCGCTGTTGCAGGCCGCCGAGAAGGAGTCGATCAAGCGCGGTGACCAGTTTGTGGCCAGCGAACTGTTTCTGCTGGCGCTGTGCGACAGCAAGGCCGACGTTGGCAAACTGGCGCGTGACAACGGCCTGACGCGCAAGTCCCTGGAAACTGCCATCGACGCCGTGCGCGGCGGCGAGAAAGTGGACAGCGCCGACGCCGAGGACCAGCGCGAGTCGCTGAAGAAATACTGCATGGACCTGACCGAGCGCGCGCGCATGGGCAAGCTCGATCCGGTGATCGGCCGTGACGACGAGATCCGCCGTGCCATCCAGGTGCTGCAGCGCCGCACCAAGAACAATCCGGTGCTGATCGGCGAACCCGGTGTGGGCAAGACCGCCATCGTCGAGGGCCTGGCGCAGCGCATCGTCGCGGGGGAAGTGCCGGAGTCGCTCAAGGGTAAGCGCGTGTTGTCGCTGGACATGGCAGCACTGCTGGCCGGTGCCAAGTTCCGCGGCGAATTCGAGGAACGGCTCAAGACCGTGCTGAAGGATCTGGCCAAGGACGAGGGCCAGACCATCGTCTTCATCGACGAACTGCATACCATGGTGGGCGCGGGCAAGGCCGAAGGCGCCATGGACGCGGGCAATATGCTCAAGCCGGCGCTTGCCCGCGGCGAGTTGCATTGCGTGGGCGCGACCACGCTGGACGAGTACCGCAAGTACATCGAGAAGGACGCGGCGCTGGAGCGGCGCTTCCAGAAGATCATCGTCGGCGAGCCCTCGGTGGAAGCCACGATCGCCATCCTGCGCGGCCTGCAGGCGCGCTACGAAGCGCATCACGGCGTGCAGATCACCGATCCGGCCATCGTCGCCGCGGCGGAACTCAGCCACCGCTACATCACCGACCGCTTTCTGCCGGACAAGGCCATCGACCTGATCGACGAGGCCGCGTCCAAGATCAAGATCGAGATGGACTCCAAGCCCGAGGTGATGGACAAGCTGGACCGGCGCCTGATCCAGTTGCAGATCGAGCGCGAGGCCGTGCGTCGTGAAAAGGACGAAGCCTCGAAAAAGCGCTTTGACCTGATCGAGGAGGAGATCGCCAAACTGCAAAAGGAAATCGCCGATATGGACGAGATCTGGAAGGCAGAAAAAGCCCAGGCTCAGGGCTCCAAGGCGATCATGCAGGAGATCGAAAAGTTCAAGGTGCAGATCGACGACTGGACGCGCAAGGGCGATTTCAACAAGGTCGCCGAGTTGCAGTACGGCAAGCTGCCCGAACTGGAAAAGCAGCTCAAGGAAGCGCAGGCCAAGGAGGCGCACAAGGGTGCGACGAACGCGCCGCGCCTGCTGCGCACCCAGGTCGGCGCCGAGGAAATCGCCGAGGTTGTGGCGCGTGCCACCGGCATTCCCGTGTCCAAGCTGATGCAGGGCGAGCGCGACAAGCTGTTGCTCATGGAGGGCAAACTGCACGAGCGCGTGGTCGGCCAGGAGGAAGCCATTTCGGCCATTGCCAACGCCATCCGGCGTTCACGCTCTGGCTTGTCGGATCCGAACCGGCCCACCGGCTCTTTCCTGTTTCTGGGTCCGACCGGCGTGGGCAAGACCGAGCTGTGCAAGGCCCTGGCAGGATTCCTGTTCGACTCGGAAGACCACCTGATCCGCATCGACATGAGTGAGTTCATGGAGAAGCATTCCGTGGCCAGGCTCATCGGCGCGCCCCCGGGTTATGTGGGCTACGAGGAGGGTGGCTACCTGACCGAGGCCGTGCGCCGCAAACCCTATAGCGTGCTGCTGCTCGACGAGGTGGAGAAGGCGCATCCTGATGTGTTCAACGTGTTGTTGCAGGTGCTGGACGATGGACGTTTGACCGATGGTCAGGGTCGCACCGTGGACTTCAAGAACACCGTCATCGTGATGACCAGCAACATCGGCTCGCCCA
>CAIKVZ010000128.1 GCA_903830985.1 uncultured beta proteobacterium | reverse complement strand
TGGTCACGGCAATCCTGTCCGAACAAGATGAGGAGTGGCTCACCGCAAAAATCTACCTGAACATGAACCCCTGACGCCGCGTATTCACAACGACCCAAAATCAGATTCCGGAAATTTACAGAAAAGAAGTTGCTTTATCATTTGCCGCCCCATGTGCATGTGGTGATGTCCGATAGGCGTGATGCGTTTGTGGATCTGGCTACGTTGGCTGTCACCAGTCGCACGCTGCGTGCATCAGATATTGCGGACGCACTGGAATGGACAGAGTCCAACCGTGCATATTGCGAGCAAGTTTTTAAGGAGTGCAACCCATGATTCACGACCGCCACCACACCATCGTCGCGCTCACGGTGCGCCCACCGTGCGCCTTAACGCTCACCTTCGCGGATGGGGTTACCCTGCCCCTTGACCTGGCACCATTCACCAACCTGTATCCTGCATTGGCAGCCCTGAAAGACCCGGCATTGTTTTCCACGGCCCGTGTTGACGAACGTGGCGGCTATGTGGTCTGGATTGACGACGATATGGAGATGGGCGCCGACAACCTGCGCAGCATGGCCGTAGAGCAAGCAGGCGGCATTGGCAATGAGCGCCTAGCCAACTGGATGCACAAACACAGCCTCACGCAAGCGAACGCTGCCGATGCCGTGGGCGTTTCCCGCAGGATGCTGAATTACTACCTGTCTGGGGCCAAAGCCATACCAAAAACCGTCTGGCTGGCTTGTTTGGGGTGGGAGGTTATGGAAGAGTTGCACAGGTGAATGATGCTTTGCGGGACTAACTGCGCACCTGGTGCTCCGACCCAGAAATATCGAAAAAATCCCTCGCCATCGCAAGTTTCCCGAATCCGGCCCGATACCGCAGACGGACCTTGAACATCAGGTTCGTCGTCGCGAACGCAGCGGGGCGATCCAGGTTGCCGCGCCGCTGGCGCTCCTCCCGATGACGGGTGACAGGTAGCGCCTAAAAATGAATGCCTCGCATCATCTCCGACATGGCAATCGCCTCGGGCGAGAGCTTGGCCTTGGCCGCCACTTCGCCCGGTTTGGCGCCCTTGGCGGCCGCGCTGTCGGGGAACATGCGAAAGGTGGTGTTCATGATGATCTGCGTGATGCGCGGCGCGGCGGCGTGCAGCAGTTCGCCCGCAATGCCCAGCCGCGTGGAGACGCGCACCGGCTTGTCGATGCAGGCGCGCACGATCATGTCGGCCGCTTCCTCGGGCTGGAGCAGCGGCATGCTGTCGTAGATCTTGGTCGGCGCGGTCATGGGCGTACGCACCAGCGGCATGTTGACGGTGGTGAAGGTGACGCCCTGATCGGCGAACTCGCTGGCGGCGCAGGCGGTCCAGGCGTCCAGCGCCGCCTTGCTCGCCACATAGGCCGAGAAACGCGGCGCGCTCACCAGCACGCTGATGGAGCTGATGTTCACCACATGGCCACGGCGCTTGGCCACCATGCCCGGCAGCAGGCCCATGGTGACGCGCAGACTGCCGAAGTAGTTGAGCTGCATGGTGCGCTCGAAGTCGTGAAAGCGGTCGTAGCTGGCCTCGATGGCGCGGCGAATGGAGCGTCCGGCGTTGTTGATCAGGAAGTCGACGCCGCCGTGCTGCTCCTGCACCTGCTGCACAAAGGCGGCGCAACTGGCTTCGTCGGCAATGTCGACCGAGTAGCTGAACACCTGCGCTGCCTTGCCGGCGAAGTCTCGGATTTCCTTGAGCGCAGAGGCCAGCTTGTCTTCGTCGCGGCCGCAGATCAGGGTGATGGCGCCGGCTTGCGCAAAGCGACACGCGGCCGACAGACCGATGCCCGAAGACCCCCCGGTCACCAGCACCACTTTGCCACCCACCGTGCCCTTGAGGCTGCGGTCCACGAACAGCGCCGGATCAAGATGGCGCTCCCAGTAGTCCCACAGGCGCCAGGCGTAGTCGTTCAGGTTCGGGCACTCGATGCCGCTGCCCTTGAGCGCAGCGTCGGTTTCGCGCCGGTCGAAGCGCGTCGGGTAGTTGATGAAGGTGAGGATGTCTTCGGGCACGCCCAGGTCCTTGATCACTGCGCGGTAGATGCGGCGCACCGGCGCCAGCGCCATCAGGCCCTTGCGCACGCTCTTGGGAATGAAGCCCAGCAGCGCCGCGTTGATGAACAAATTCATCTTGGGCGCGTGCGCGGCACGGCTGAAGATGTCCAGCACGTCGCCCACGCGGTAGCCCATGGGGTCGACCAGATGGAAGCACTTGCCCTTGATCACGCTGCGCGAATGCGAGATGTGCTCCAGCGCATTCACCACGAAGTCGACCGGAACGATGTTGATGCGCCCGCCCTCCAAGCCGATGGCCGGCATCCAGGGCGGCAGGATCTGCCGCATGCGCTGGATCAGCTTGAAGAAGTAATAGGGGCCGTCGACCTTGTCCATATGACCGGTGCTGGAGTCGCCCACCACCATCGCCGGGCGGTACACCGACCAGGGAATCTTGCATTCCTTGCGCACGATTTTTTCGCTTTCGTGCTTGGTCCTGAAGTAGGGATGGTCGTAGTTCTCCGCCTCATCGAACATGTCCTCGCGAAACACGCCTTCGTACAGGCCGGCAGCGGCAATCGAACTCACGTGGTGGAAATGCCCGGCATCGACGGCCTTGGCAAACTCCACCGTGTTGCGCGTGCCTTCGATGTTCACGGCGATCTGGCTTTCCTCGTCGGCGCTCAGGTCGTAGACCGCGGCCAGGTGGTAGAAGTGGTCGATCTTTCCCTTGAGCTGCTTGATCTCGTCGCTGGCCACGCCCAACTTCTTGGTCGTGAGGTCGCCAAACACCGGGATCACGCGCGTCGCATTCGCGCCCCAGTAGTCGCGCAGGGCCGCCACCTTGCCTTCACTTTCCTGCCGAAGCAAAAAGTACACCACAGCGCCCTTGCGCTCCAGCAGCTTCTTGACCAGACGTTTGCCGATGAACCCTGTGGCTCCCGTGACGAAGTAGTGCATTGAGACCTCCAAATTTGAGCGCGTATTCTTGCCCAGATTGCGCTCGGGCGGATTCAGCACAAACCCGCGCAGTAGAACCCCGCCCCTAAATTTTGCGGGCGTCAGGGGGTAGAGTTGCCCATCAACGCGCAGGGCAACCATAGCTTTGCGACCCCTTCCCTCACTTTCAGGAGTTCACCATGGTCACCAAAACGCAAAAATCCAAATCCAAAGCCGCTGCAAGTTCACCCCTGTCGGGTTCCGTCAAGGACTCCGCGCAGCAGATCTGGCAGGCCGGCCTGGGCGCATTTTCCAGGGCCCAGGAAGAAGGCAGCAAAGTGTTCGATGCACTGGTCAAGGAAGGCGTGAGCATTCAACGCAAGACGCAATCGGCGGCTGAAGAGAAAATCTCGGAAGCCACCAGCAGGATGTCGAGCATGGCCACCGACATCGGCTCCAAGGCAGCGGGACAGTGGGACAAGCTGGAAGGCATTTTCGAAGACCGCGTCGCCAAGGCGCTGGCCAAGCTCGGCGTGCCCTCGGCCAAGGACGTGGACGCGCTGATGGCACGGGTTGAAGCGCTGAACAAGAGCGTGCAAAAGCTCGCCGGCAAACCCGCAGCCAAGCCCGCCGCCAAAGCGGCTGCGAAGCCCGTCGCCAAGGCTGCGCCGAAAGCGCCGGCCAAGGCCGCACGCAAGCAACCCGCCGTCAAGGCGGCTGCAGCGAAACGTGCGCCGCGCAAGACGGCAGCCCCTGTAGCCCCGGTGGTGGGTGACTGAATGCAAAGATGAAAGCCCGCAAGTCCGCGCCTCCCAAAATCGCCCTGGCATTGGCCGGCGGCGGTCCTTTGGGCGCCATTTATGAAATCGGCGCGCTGTGCGCATTGGACGAGTCGCTGATCGGCCTGGACTTCAACCAGCTGCACCATTACGTTGGCGTATCCGCCGGCGGCTTTATCGCAGCCGGCTTGGCCAATGGCATGAGCCCGCGTGCGCTGTGCTCCACCTTCATCGACAACGACGTGAACGCGGTCGACCAGTTCGACCCGGCTTGGCTGATGGTGCCGGCGTACGGTGAGTTTCTGCGCCGCGCCATCATGCTGCCCTCGCTGGCCGCATCGGCCTGGTGGCGTTGCACGGTGGGTGGCAAGTCGATCACCAGCTCCATCGAGCAGCTCGGCACCAGCTTGCCCACCGGCATGTTCTCCAATGACGAGGTGGATCGACGCCTGGCCCATATGTTTTCCAGCGCAGGGCGCAGCAACGACTTCCGCCAACTCAAGGCCAAGCTCACCCTGGTTGCCACGAATCTGGACAGCGGCGAAGCCGCGCCCTTTGGCCGCCCAGGCTGGGACCATGTGCCGATTTCCAAGGCGGTGCAGGCGAGTTCGGCATTGCCGGGGCTGTTCCCGCCGGTGGAAATCGACGGCAATTCCTACGTGGACGGCGCGCTCAAGAAGACCATGCACGCCTCCATGGCGCTGGAAGACGGCATCGACCTGATGCTGTGCCTGAACCCGCTCGTGCCGTTTGACGCCACGGCGCCGGTGCTCGCGCCGGATCAGGCGGCCGACCCGACATTTGACCGGCGCAAGATTCCGCGCATCGTGGACGGGGGCTTGCCCGCCGTGCTGAGCCAGACCTTTCGCTCCATGATTCATTCGCGGCTTGAGCTGGGAATGAAGAGCTACGAGCGCGCCTACCCCAACACCGACATCGTGCTGATCGAGCCCGATCATCGCGACCCGGAGCTGTATCTGGCCAATACCTTCAGTTACGGCCAGCGCCGTCATCTGGCCGAGCACGCCTACCAGCAGACGCGGGGCTTGTTGCGCGCCGGCAAGGGCGATCTGGTGGAAAAACTGCAGCGCCACGGCATTCGCCTGAACCACGCCGTGCTGTACAACGCCAAGCGGCATTTGGCGGCGCCACCGCGCGCGCACACCCCGCTGGGGCGCGCCCTGGACCGGCTGCAGGAAGTCATGGACCATCTGGATGAGGCCTTGGAGCCGGCCCGGTAGGCAAGCATTTGTCGGCCCTTGGTGCGCGCAGCGCGGCCAGCCTTGAGGTCGAATCCATATCACCGCTCCTCGAACTGGGTTAGAGTTCCCCCAGACAACGAGGATCAGTGAATGGCAAAAAAAGCGCCGCGTCGCACGGCCGAACGCATCCTGGAAGTGACACTGGACCTGTTCAACCGGTTCGGCGAACCCAATGTTTCCACCACGCTGATTTCGGCAGAGCTGCGCATCAGTCCGGGCAACCTCTACTACCACTATCCGGCCAAGGACGAACTGATCAACGCCTTGTTCGACCGCTATGAACAGTCCTCCAGCGAACTGCTCAACGCCAGCGACGGCGTGCGCAATGTGGAAGATGCCTGGTTTTTCATGCACACGCTGTTCGAACTGATCTGGCAATACCGCTTCCTGTACCGCGACCTGAACGACTTGTTGAGCAAGAACCGGCGCCTGGAAACCCACTTTCAGGCGATCCTGAAGAACAAGACCCGCGCCGTGCGGGCCATGCTCGACAGCATGAGCCGAAGTGGTGCCGTGCAGATCGACGCACGCGAACTGGCGGCCACCGCCACCAGCATGGTGGTGGTGCTGACCTACTGGCTCAGCTACGAGTATGTGCGCGATCCGCGCCACGCGCTGGAGCCGGAAAACGCCCAGTTGGCGCTGCTGCGCGGCGCGCACCACGTGCTCAATTTGCTGGTGCCCTACCTGGAGCCCGGGCAGCGCGCACACCTGATGAGTTTGGTCCAGGCGTACGGTATCGAACAAAATTGAGGCGCCACGCCGCTCTGCAGGACTTAGACTCGGTCATTGTGGTCACCAAGGCGAAAAGGCCGCAGCGGCCCTCAACTGGAACGAACAATGGCGAAATGGACTGTCTTCCCCTACCTCGGGGACTACGCATTCAGCGTGACCAGCCTGAAAAAGAGCTGGCAGCAGTTGCACGCCAGCGACCGCGAACCCTGCCCCCATGACCCCCAGGTGCTGCACGCCTGGACGCTGTTTCACAGCGGCGAATTCGAAAAAGCGGCGCAGGAAGGCTTGCGGCTCGGTGGCGACGGCATTACGGTGGCGAACAAGGCCACCAGCATTTACGCCAACTACCTCGAACCCGAAGAAAGCGTTCGGCTCGCGCTGTACTGGCAGGTGGCCGAACGCGCCGAGGCGCAGGCAGCACTTCAGCCGGACAACGTCAATGCCTGGTTCTGGCAGGCCTATGCGCTGGGACGGTACAGCCAGGGCATCAATATCGCCAAGGCCCTGGCTCAAGGGTTGGGGTCCAGGGTGCGGGAGGCGCTGGAAAAAACCATCCGCATCCAACCGGCGCACGCCGACGCGCACCTGGCGCTGGGCGCCTTTCACGCCGAGGTGATCGACAAGGTCGGCTCCCTGATTGGCTGCATGACCTACGGGGCGAAGAAGGAAACCGGCATGAAGCTGTACCAGGACGCGCTGCAATTGAACCCGGGTTCGGCTTACGCGATGACCGAATATGCCAATGCGCTGGTCATGATGGAGGGCGAAAGACGAGCCCCAGAGGCCAACGAGTGGTACCAACGGGCCGCCGCCTGCCAGCCCCTTGACGCCACCGAGCGACTTGACGTGGAACTGGCCAAGGCTGAGTTGCTGCAACGGCACTGAGTGCGACTGGCCTTCAGAAAAAAGCCCGCTGACGCGGGCTTTTTTCTATCATTTGCTCAGGCACTCTTTCATGAATGCCTTGCGCTCGTCGCCCTTCTTGCCCTTGGCGTCGGCGTTGCAGGTCTTCATTTTTTCCTGCTGGGCAGTTTGCTTTTCCGACTTCGCGGCAACCGGGGCTGCAGCCGGCTTGGCGCTCAGGCACTCTTTCATGAAAGCCTTGCGCTCGTCGCCCTTCTTGTCGCCGGCTTCCTTGTTGCACGTGCCCATCTTGGACTGCTGTTTTGTCTTGGCGTCGCCCTCTGCCGCGTGCGCCACACCCAAAGACAAGACCATACCGACAGCGATAAGGGAAAGTAATTTCTTCATGAGAACTCCTGAGATGGTTGAGGACGGGGATCAAGCCGCTGGATCCGCATCGGTTTCCAGTGGGGCTGCTGAGCATAACGGCGTGCCATGGCCGGCGGATGACGCGCCCCCTTAAAATCGATCGAATGCTCATAGTCAAAAGTGAATTGCTCGCCGGCCTGGCCCTCGAGCTGGAAAAAATAGTCCCCGGCAGCGGCGCGCGCGCAGCCTTCGAGTCGCCCAAAGTGGCCGAACACGGCGATTTCGCCTGTACCGCGGCCATGCAACTGGCCAAGGGCCTGAAGCAGAACCCGCGGCAACTGGCCGAAACACTGCGCACCGCCCTGCTGGCACACCCGGCGTTTGTGCGCTGGGTCGAAGCCATCGACATCGCCGGACCGGGCTTCATCAATATCCGGCTCAAGCCCGAGGCCAAGCAAGAGGTGCTGCGTGAAGTGTTTGCCGCCGGGGAACGCTTCGGCTGGCAGGCGGACAATGGCCAGAAGATGATGCTGGAATTCGTCTCGGCCAACCCCACCGGTCCACTGCATGTGGGCCATGGCCGCCAAGCTGCCCTCGGCGACGCACTGTGCAACCTGTACCAGACCCAGGGCTGGCAGGTGTACCGCGAGTTCTATTACAACGACGCGGGCGTGCAAATCGCCACGCTGGCCAGCAGCACGCAACTGCGCGCCCAGGGCATCCAACCCGGTGACGCAACCTGGCCTGAGCTCGCGTACAACGGGGACTACATCGCCGACATCGCGGCCGACTTTCTGGCCGGGAAGACCGTCAAATCGGACGACCGCGAGTACACGGCATCGGGCGACGTGAGCGACCTGGATTCGATTCGCGAGTTCGCCGTGGCCTATTTGCGCCACGAGCAGGACCTGGACCTGCGCGCCTTTGCCGTCCAGTTCGACAACTACTATCTGGAGTCGAGCCTGTACACCAGCGGCCGCGTTGCCGCCACCGTGCAGCGCCTGCAGGACGCCGGCAAGACCTACGAACTCGATGGCGCGCTCTGGCTCAAGTCCACCGATTACGGCGACGACAAGGACCGGGTCATGCGCAAGGGCGACGGCTCGTTCACCTACTTCGTGCCCGACGTGGCCTACCACATCGCCAAATGGGAACGTGGCTTCAGCAAGGCCATCAACATCCAGGGCACGGACCACCACGGCACCATCGCCAGGGTGCGCGCCGGCCTGCAGGCCGCCAACGTGGGCATCCCGCAAGGCTACCCGGACTACGTGCTGCACACCATGGTGCGCGTCATGCGTGGCGGCGAAGAGGTGAAGATCTCCAAGCGCGCCGGCAGCTATGTCACGCTGCGCGACCTGATAGAGTGGACCAGCAAGGACGCTGTGCGCTTCTTCCTGCTGAGTCGCAAGCCCGACACCGAGTATGTGTTCGACGTGGACCTGGCGCTGGCGCAAAACAACGACAACCCGGTGTTCTACGTGCAGTACGCCCACGCCCGCATCTGTTCGGTGCTGGCGGCTTGGGGCGGTGATGTGAGCACGCTGCAAACCGTCGACCTGACGCCGCTGCAAAGCCCGCAGGCCCTGGCGCTGATGCTGCAGTTAGCCAAGTACCCCGAGATGCTCACGGCCGCAGCGCGTGACTTTGCCCCGCACGACGTGACCTTTTACCTGCGCGATCTGGCCGCCTGCTACCACAGCTATTACGATGCCGAGCGCATCCTGGTGGACGACGAGACCGTGAAACGGGCGCGCCTGGCGCTGGTGGCGGCCACCGCCCAGGTGCTGCACAATGGGCTCGCCGTACTGGGCGTGAGCGCGCCGCAAAAGATGGAAAGAACTTCCTTATGAAACAACAACGTGGCTCCACGATCGTGGGCTTTATCGCCGGTCTCGTGCTGGGTCTGGCGGTGGCGCTGGGCGTGGCCGTGTACGTGACCAAAGTGCCCATTCCCTTCCTGCACCAGTCGCCGAGTCGCACTGCGGACCAGGACGCGGACGAGACGCGCAAGAACAAGGACTGGGACCCGAACGCACCGCTTTACGGCAAGAACCCGGTCAAACCGGTGATCGCTGCATCGGCCGCGAACGGGCCTGTGGCAGCCGCCAGCGCCCCGACCGGTGCAAAAGCCTTGGCCGCGTCCGCCCCCAAGGCGGGCAGCACCGCCGACGCACTGGGCGATCTGGCCAAGGCCAAGGCAGCGGCAGCGACCGACCCCATGATGTACTTTGTCCAGGCGGGCGCCTTTCGCACGGCCGAGGATGCCGAAGCCCAACGCGTGAAGTTGTCGCTCGCCGGTGTCGAGGCCAAGGTTTCGGAACGCGAGCAGTCAGGACGCGCAGTTTTTCGCGTGCGCGTCGGACCCCTGGACAGCAAGGACGAAGCCGACAAGACCAAGGAACGACTGGACTCCGCCGGATTCGAGACCGCTTTGGTGCGCGTGGCGCGTTAAGCCCACGGTTTAACCCCGCCCTACCCTCTGACACCCTTTTCCCGGAGCTTTGAATATGAAACGTCGCGCCTTTTCCACCGCTGCAAGTGCCTTGCTCGCTACCGCCGGATGGTCTGCCAGCCAAGTGCAGGCCCAGGGCAAGAAGATGGAAGAGGGGACGGAGTTTATGGCGTTGCCCAAGCCGGTTCCGGTGGAAGCACCCAAGGGCAAGGTCGAAGTGCTCGAGTTCTTCATGTACTCCTGCCCGCATTGCAATGCCTTTGAGCCAGAACTCTTGGCTTGGGTCAAGCGCCTGCCCAAGGATGTGCTGTTCAAACGCGTGCCGGCGGCATTTGCGGACAGCCTGGTGCCCCATCAGCGACTGTTCTACGCGCTCGAAGCCATGAACAAGGTGGAGGAGTTGCATGCAAAAGTATTCCAGGCAATCCACGTCGAGCACCAAGCCCTCAACACCCAAGACACGATTGCCGAGTGGGTGGCCAAACAGGGCGTGGACAAGGTGAAGTTCCTGGAGCAGTACAACTCCTTCTCCTGCGCCACCAAGGCACGAAAAGCCACGCAGATGCAGGACGCCTACAAGGTTTCCGGGGTTCCTGCCATGGGGATCGCAGGGCGCTTCATCACCGACGGCAGCATGGCCGGAAGCAACAGCAAGGCGCTGAACGTCGTGGACTATCTCGTCGCACAGGTCCGCACCGGTCACTGACAACAGCCCGCAAAGCGCGGGCTTTTCTTTGGCATGCCCCCCGTGTTGTGACGCGTCAGTCGTTACAATAAACGCAAGAATCATGCCCTTATGAAAAACACTCTCGCCACCCTGCTTCTGGGCTTGGCCTGCCTCGCGGCAGGTACCGTTGCACACGCAGAAAAAGCCGATCGAAATCAGAAAATGATCATCGAGGCCGATCAGTTGCGCAGCGACGACCTGAATCAGATCACGGTGTACACCGGCAGCGTGGTGGTGAGCAAGGGCACGCTGCTGATGCGTGGCGCCAGGCTTGAAATACGCGAAGACCCGCAAGGCAACCAGTTCGGCACGCTGACCGCCCAAGCCGGCAAAAGGGCGTTCTTTCGACAAAAGCGCGAGGGAGTGAACGAATGGCTCGAGGGCGAGGCGCAGACCATCGAGTACGACGGCAAGACCGATGTGGTGAAGTTCATCCAGAACGCCGAGTTGCGCCGTTTGCAGGGTGCCACGCTGAACGACCAACTCAATGGCGCACTGATCGTGTACGACAACAAGACCGACGTCTTCACCATGACCGGGCAGGGCCAGGGAAAGCAGGCCGGCGCGGGCGGTCGCGTGCGCGTCATGCTGACGCCGAAAAACGCTGCCAGCGCGCCGGCGGGCGCGGACCCCAAACCTTCGCTAAAACCCAGTTCCAGTTTGGCCGGGGACAAAAAGTGACGGTAGTGCCCCTGGCAGGCAACGGCCCGGACTCGACCAGCCGCCTGGTCGCCAGTCACCTGCAAAAGTCCTACGGCAGCCGCATGGTGGTGCGTGACGTGTCCCTCGAAGTGCAAAAGGGCGAAGTGGTCGGACTTTTGGGCCCCAACGGCGCGGGAAAGACCACGTCCTTTTACATGATCGTGGGCTTGGTGCGTGCCGACGCAGGTGACATCAGCATCGACGGCCAATCGGTGGCGCACATGCCGATTCATCGCCGCTCCCGCTTGGGGCTGAGTTATCTGCCACAGGAAGCCTCGATTTTTCGCAAGCTCACGGTGGCACAAAACGTACGCGCCGTGCTGGAGTTGCAGCACGATGCCAAAGGCAAGTCGCTGAGCAATGCGCTGATCGAAGAGCGCCTCACCGCCTTGTTGCAGGATTTGCGTGTGGATCATTTGCGCGATTCCTCAGCCCTGGCCTTGTCGGGCGGAGAACGGCGCCGCGTGGAAATCGCCCGCGCCCTGGCCACGCAACCGCGCTTCATCCTGCTGGACGAGCCCTTTGCCGGCATTGACCCGATTGCCGTGATCGAGATCCAGCGCATCATCGGCTTCCTGAAGTCGCGCGGCATCGGCGTCCTCATCACCGACCACAACGTGCGCGAAACCCTGGGCATTTGCGACCACGCTTTCATCATCAGCGAAGGCAGCGTGCTGGCCCAGGGCACACCGGCCGAGATCGTGGCCAACGCCGAGGTACGACGGGTGTACCTGGGCGAGCACTTCCGGATGTAATGATTTTCGCTTCCTTGCGCCCCTCGCTGTCGCTCAGCCCGGGGCTAGCCACTTCATGAAACAGGGTCTGTCACTGCGCGTCTCGCAGCACCTGGCACTGACACCGCAGTTGCAGCAGTCGATCCGGCTGCTGCAACTGTCCACGCTCGAGTTGAGTCAGGAAGTCGGCCAGATGCTGGACGACAACCCTTTTCTCGAACTGAACCAGGACGAGGTGCCGCGCGAGGAGTTCGGCATCGCGCAATCGGACACGCCGGTGCGCGAAGAGGACCTGGACGCCGAGCGCTCCTTCACGGCCAGCAACGACTTCGCCACGGAAACACGGACCTCCGAGCGCAACGAGCCCGAAGAGGCAGCGCAGGACAATTCGGCCGAACCGAGTTGGGAAGGCGACGGCAGCAGCGACATGGCGCCGGACGACAACGAATGGGGTGGCGACGCGCCGGCCAGGCAGAACAACCTGGAAGGCGACGACGGCGCCAGCGCCACGGAGCTGGCGCGCAACCAGGAGAGCCTGAGCGCCCTCCTGTTACGCCAGGCCGTCGGGCTGCGCCTGAGCGAAGTGGATCGCGCGGCACTTCACTTTTTGATTGAGTCGCTGAACGACGACGGCTACCTGGAAGACTCCCTGGCCGAATTGGCACAGGGCCTGGCCGGCGACGATCTGGAGCAGCGCGAAGAGCTGGAACAGCGTTTTTCCGTGGCGCTCAAGTTGTTGCAGTCGCTCGAGCCCGTGGGCGTGGGCGCGCGCGACTTGGGCGAATGCCTGCGCCTGCAGCTGCGCGCCTCGGACGGGCACACTGCGCAGGAACAGCATTTGCGCGACGTCGCCCTGCGCGTTTGCAAGCAATCCATGGAACTGATTGCGCGGCGCGATGTGCGCCGTCTGGTGCAGCTGTGCGCTGCCTCCGACAGCGATATCCGAGCCGCGCTGACGCTGATCACCCGACTTGAGCCCAAACCCGGGCGCCGCTTCGTCGATGTGGAACGCAACATCATTGTTCCCGACGTGATTGTGGTGCGGATTGCCGGCCCGGGGCAGCCACGCTTTCGCGTACAGCTCAACGCCGACGTCATGCCGCGGCTGCGCGTGCACGACATCTACGCCAACGCCTTGAAGCAGCACCGGGGTGGTGGCAACGATGCGGCCAACCATGCGGCGCTGGCCCAGCGCCTGCAGGAGGCGCGCTGGTTCATCAAAAACATCCAGCAACGCTTTGACACCATCTTGCGCGTCAGCAACGCCATCCTGGAGCGGCAAAAGAGCTTCTTTGTGCACGGCGAGTTGGCCATGCGCCCGCTGGTACTGCGCGAAATCGCGGATGAGCTGGGCTTGCACGAGTCCACCATCAGCCGGGTCACCACGGCCAAGTACATGGCCACGCCCTTTGGCACCTTCGAGCTGAAGTACTTCTTCGGCTCGGGACTGGGCACGGAAACCGGCGGCAACGCCTCCAGCACCGCCGTGCGCGCCCTGATCAAACAGTTCGTCGCAGCGGAAGACCTGAAGAAACCGCTGAGCGACAGCCAGATGTCGGAAATGCTCAAGGAGCAAGGCATCGACTGCGCCAGACGCACCGTGGCCAAATACCGCGAAGCGCTGAAAATTGCGCCCACCAACCTGCGGCGCGCGCTCTAGCTTGCACGCGCCCATCGAAAGCAACCCGTGAACCAACTCCAGCTTTTTCTGCCCTGCGCCGCCGGCGTGGAAGATTACCTCGCGCAGGAAGTGCACGACATCACCCAAGCCAGTGGAACTGCCTTGCAAACCATGCGCGGTGGAGTGCTGCTGCAGTCCTCCTGGCGCGACGCCATGCGGCTGAACCTGCACAGCCGGTTGGCGCAGCGCGTGCTGGTGCAACTGCACTATGGCGAGTACCGCGGCGAACGCGACCTGTATGAAGCCGCGAGCAGCGTGGCCTGGGAAATCTGGTTCACCACCAAGCAAAGCTTCAAGGTCGAGGTCACGTCGCAGCACAGCCCGCTGACCAGCCTGAACTTTGCCGCGCTCAAGATCAAGGACGCAATCGCCGACCGCTTTCGCGACAAGACCGGTGTGCGCCCGGATGTGAACACGCAGTGGCCCGACATTCGCGTCTACGCCCACCTCACGACCGACCACGTCACGCTCTACATCGACACTTCGGGCGAGCCGCTGTTCAAGCGCGGCTGGCGCGAGGACAAGGGCGAGGCGCCGCTCAAGGAAACCCTGGCTGCGGCCATGATTGCCGCCAGCGGCTGGGACGCGAAGACGCCGCTGTACGACCCCTGCTGCGGCAGCGGCACCATCGCCATCGAGGCCGCGCAAATCGCCTGCAATATCGCCCCCGGTTCGCTGCGCCGCTTCGCCTTTGAAAAGCAGCTGCCGTTTCAGGCCCATGTCTGGGACGGCATCCTGCAGCAGGCACGCGACGCCGAGCACGCCCCCACCGCGGAAATCTTTGGCAGCGACGTGGCGCACCGCATGGTCGATTTTGCGCAGCGCAATGCCGAGCGCGCCGGCGTGGGGCAGGTAGTGCAACTGCGCGGCGGCGACGCTTTGCAGCGCATGCCCCCCGCCGCCAGCGGCGTGATGCTGCTGAATCCACCCTACGGTGAGCGCATCGAAGTGGCCGGTGTGGCGGGAACGAACGCACGCAGCGGGGGTCGCGAAAATGCCCACACCGATGACGGCGGCGACTTCTTCCCGCAACTCGCGACGCATTGGAAGAAGAACTACGCCGGCTGGACCGCCTGGGTGCTCACGCCGGATCTGAAACTGCCCAGCCGCATGCGCCTGAAGGAATCGCGCCGCGTGCCGATGTGGAACGGCCCGATCGAATGCCGCTTGTTCCGCTTCGACATGGTGGCCGGTTCGGCTCGGACCCGCCCGCCAGCGGCATGACAACGCCTGGCCGGGACATCCTGCGAGAGATCTTCGGCTACGCGCAGTTTCGCGGGCCGCAGCAGGCCATCATTGAACACGCCGTGGCCGGCGGCGACGCGCTGGTACTCATGCCTACGGGCGGCGGCAAATCCCTTTGCTACCAGATTCCCGCCATCGCCCGGCAGCGCGCAGGGCACGGTGTGAGCATCGTGATTTCACCGCTCATTGCGCTGATGCACGACCAGGTCGGCGCGCTGCATGAGGCAGGCGTCGACGCGGCCTTCCTGAACTCGACGCTGAGCTTTGACGAAGCTTCCTCCGTGGAAAAGCGCCTGCTGCGCGGCGACATCACGCTGCTCTATGCGGCGCCGGAACGCGTCACCACGCCACGCTTTCTGGCGCAGCTCGACAGTCTGCAGGAGCGCGGACTGCTGAGTCTTTTCGCCATCGACGAGGCGCACTGCGTGAGCCAGTGGGGCCACGACTTTCGGCCCGAGTACCGCGCGCTGTCGGTGCTGCACGAGCGCTATGCCGGAGTGCCGCGCCTGGCGCTCACCGCCACCGCCGATGCACTGACCCGCGCCGACATTGTCGAGCGGCTGCAACTGCAGGAGGCGCGCCAGTTTGTCAGCAGTTTTGATCGGCCCAATATCCGCTACACCATCGTGGAGAAGAAGGAAGCAACCCAGCAGTTGCTGCGTTTCATCCAGCGCGAGCATGAAGGCGACGCAGGCATCGTGTATTGCCAGTCGCGCAAGAAGGTCGAGGACATCGCGCAAACCCTGTGCACCGCGGGCGTCAACGCCCTGCCCTACCACGCCGGTCTGGACGCGAAAGTGCGGCAGGACCATCAGGACCGTTTCCTGCGCAGCGAAGGCATCGTGATGGTCGCGACCATCGCCTTCGGCATGGGCATAGACAAGCCCGACGTGCGCTTCGTCGCGCACCTGGACATGCCGAAAAACATCGAGGGCTATTACCAGGAAACGGGACGTGCCGGGCGCGATGGCCAGGCCGCCGACGCCTGGATGACCTATGGCCTGCAGGACGTGGTGAACCAGCGCCGCATGATCGACGAAAGCCCTGCAGGCGAGGAATTCAAGCGCCTCATGGTGGCCAAGCTCGACGCCTTGCTCGGTCTGGCCGAGGCCACCGACTGCCGCCGCGGCCGGCTGCTGGCCTACTTCGGCGAACAGCTGGAAAACGTCGATGCAGCTGGCGACGAGGACGGCGCGAACAACGCACCGGTGCGCTACTTTTGCGGCAATTGCGACAACTGCCTGGCGCCGCCCACGGTGTGGGATGGCACCGACGCGGCGCGCAAGCTGCTCAGCACGATTTACCGCGTGCAGCAGGTCAGCGGCATCAGCTTTGGCGCGGGACACATCATGGACATCGTACGCGGCAAGGCCACCGACAAGGTGGCCCAGTTTGGCCACGAGACGCTGAGCACCTTCGGTCTGGGTTCGGCCTACAGCGAACAACAGCTGCGCGGTGTGCTGCGCCAGCTCATCGCCATCAGCGCAGTGGCGGTGGACGCCCAGGCCTTCAACACCTTGCAGCTCACCGAGGGCTCACGCGCCGTGCTCAAGGGTGAGGTGGCGGTGCGCCTGCGCGAATCCATACTGGCCAGTGCGACACGCGCGCCCCGTGGCAGCAAGGGCGCGAGTGGACGCGGCTCCGCCAAGCCCGCGCCGCTGGACCTGGACCATGAGGCACAGGAGCGCTACAGCGCCCTCAAGGCCTGGCGTGCCGAGGTGGCGCGCGAGCACAACCTGCCCGCCTATGTGATCTTTCACGACGCCACGCTGGCGGCGATTGCACAGCGCAATCCACTCAGTCTGGACGACCTGCAGGGCATCAGCGGCATGGGAGAAAAGAAATTGCAGGCCTACGGCGACGAAGTTTTGCGCGTCAGCAATTGCGCCTGAACCGGCGCGCGGCGACAAAGCCTTACACGGCGCTACCGGGGGCGAACCTCGACGGCAGACGCGCGCTGTAGGAAATCGTCCTACACAGGGTTTTTTTTCACCGACAAATGGCAGATCGTTTGGACGACTTCATTTGAAAAGGCATGGTTTCACAATCCATTTCAGCGCATCAGACAAGTCGAGCATCCCGTAAAGACAGTCTGCTGCAGTGAATCCAGGAGCAGACCATGAGCGACGAACGAAACATTGCCGAGATCCGCGAAGTCAATCTGACTTACCTCATGCTGGCGCAAAAGCTGATCCAGCAGGACAAGGTTGAAGCCATGTTCCGTCTCGGTCTGAGCGAAGATGCGGCCGACATGCTGGCCACCCTGTCCGCCGCACAAATCCTCAAGCTGGCCACTGGCAACATGCTGCTGTGCCGCTTCCGCGTGGACGATGACCTGGTGTGGAGCCTGCTCACCAACCAGGGCGCGCGCAAGGTCGACAACGACGCCACCAGCCGCCTGCACGCCAGCATCCTGATGGCAGGCCGTGTGGCTGAAGTTATCTGAACCTGTTGCGCAGTCCGCCTTTCACCTTTACCCCAGCGAGTCCCACCATGGCACAAAAAAGCATACTGAACGAGTCCCGCGAAATCACCCGGGCCGTGACCCTGATTGACCTGGGCGCACGCTTGCAGGTGCTCGAGTCCGAAACCACGCTGTCCTACGAGCGCCTGCTGCGTTTGTACAAGGAAGTGGCAGGACGCTCGCCATCCAAGGGACAACTGCCCTTTTCCACCGACTGGTTCCTGACCTGGCAGGAGAACATCCATTCGTCGCTGTTCCTCAATATTTACGAGTACCTGTCCAAGAGCAGCGCCGGCGACGACATCGACATGATGATCAAGGCCTATCGGCTGTACAGCGAACAGGTGCAGGCCACGGAAGTGGAGCCACTGCTGTCCTTCACCCGCGGCTGGCGCCTCGTGAAATTCGTCGACGCCCACATGCTGACCATGACAACCTGCTCGAAATGCGGCGGCCACTTTGTGACCGAGCCCTATGAGAATGCCCGCCACTATGTGTGCGGACTGTGCAACCCGCCGGCACGCGCCGGCAAGGGCAAGGCCGCGGGCGGGCTGCGCCTGCATTGAGCCAGCCTCTCGAGGCAGGGCACAATGTGCCCATGATTGACCTCGAAGCCATTACCCAGGCCGCTGCGCGGCTGCAGGGTCAGGTGCTGCACACACCCTGTGTGGAGTCCAAAACGCTGTCCCAAATCACCGGGGCACAAGTCTTCCTCAAGTTTGAGAACCTGCAGTTCACCGCGTCCTTCAAGGAACGCGGGGCCTGCAACAAGCTGACACGCCTGGTCGAGAGCGACGCCCGCGAAGCGCCTGGACAAGCCTTGCAGGGCGTGATCGCCATGAGCGCAGGCAACCACGCGCAAGGCGTGGCTTATCACGCACAACGCCTCGGACTGCGCGCCGTGATCGTCATGCCGCGCTTCACACCCGGAGTGAAGATCGAGCGCACGCGCAGCTTCGGCGCTGAAGTCGTGCTGCACGGCGAAACCCTGGACGAGGCCCGCGCGCACGCGCTGCTGCTGGCAGAACAACAGGCGCTGCGCTTTGTCCACCCCTATGACGACGCGGACGTGATGGCAGGCCAGGGCACGGTGGCGCTGGAGATGCTGGCCGACGTGCCCGATCTGGACACGCTGGTGATCTCGGTGGGCGGCGGCGGCCTGATCGCCGGCATTGCCACCGTGGCCCGGGCGCTGCGCCCGGGCATGGAGGTGATCGGCGTGCAGAGTTCGCGCTTCCCCGCCATGTTCAACGCCATCAAGGGCACGCAGCATCCCCAGGGCAACAGCAGCATCGCCGAAGGCATCGCCGTGGGCCGGCCCGGCACGCTGACCCAGGCCGTGATTGCGCAGCGGGTCGACGACTTGCTGCTGGTGGACGAAGGCGACATCGAGCAGGCCTGTCTCATGCTGCTGGAGATCGAAAAGACACTGGTGGAAGGCGCGGGCGCTGCGGGTCTGGCGGCGTTGCTGAAGTATCCCGAACGCTTTGCCGGCAAGCGCGTCGGTCTGGTGCTGTGCGGCGGCAATATCGACCCGCTGCTGCTGGCCGCCATCATCGAACGCGGTATGGTGCGCGCCGGACGTCTGGCACGGATTAGCGTGAGCGCGCGCGACGTGCCAGGCTCACTGGCGAAGATCACCACCACCGTGGCCGAAGCCGGCGCCAACATCGAGGAGGTGCATCATCAGCGCGCCTTCACCGCGCTGGCGGTGCAGAACGTGGAGATCGAACTGGTCCTGCAAACCCGGGGCAAGAGCCATATCGTCGACGTGCTGGAGGCGCTGCATGGCGCGGGTTTTCAGGCGCAGGAACAATGACGTGGCATTTGCGGAAATCTTGCTTGCATGTCTCGCCAATCCCGGTCGATAGCGCAAGCGGGCCATGAAAAGCCATCGTCATTGCGAGCGCAGCGCGGCAATCCATGTTGCCGCGTCGCGATTGCTCCTCGCAATGACGTTTTCGCCAGATGGATTGCCACGGCCCTACGGGCCTCGCAATGACAACGGAGATGCCCCATGAGCAGCTTCGACCCTGACGCACTGGAATGCCTGGCGGCCATCGTTGAAGAAGGCGGTTTCGAGCGCGCTGCGCAGCGCCTGTGCGTGACCCAGTCAGCTGTGTCGCAACGCCTGCGCGCACTGGAGGTGCAAGTCGGAACCGTGCTGATCGTGCGCAGCCGTCCGCTGAAAGCGACTTCAGCCGGACAGCTGCTGCTCAAGCACACCAAGATGATGCGCCTGCTTCGCGCCGATCTGGAGCGCGACCTGAAAGAACTGGCGCCGAGTTCCACCGGCGGCTCACGTGACGACGAGCGGATTTCGATTGCCATCAATGCCGACAGCATCGCCACCTGGGCCTTGCCCGCGCTCGACAAGCTGGCGCTGGCGCGCCAGCCCATGGAAATCATCGCCGACGATCAGGACTTCACCCACGAGTGGCTGCGCTCGGGCCAGGTGCTGGGCTGCGTCACAACATTGAAGCAGGCATTGCGCGGCTGCAAGCTGGTCCCCCTGGGTGCCATGAACTACGTGGCGGTGGCGTCGCCCACCTTCGCGCAAACGCACTGTCCCCACGGACTCACATCGCGCAATTTTCGCGAGCTCCCCTTCCTGGCTTTCAACCGAAAGGACGATCTTCAGGTGGAGTTTGTCGGCGGCGCAGTGGGTTTGAAAAAAGTCGGCCTGCACCAGTCTTTTGTGCCCAGCTCCGAGGCCCAGGTACGCGCCGTGCTGGCGGGCTGGGGCGCCAGCGTGGTGCCGGAACTGCTGGTGCGCGGCTTGCTGGAACAGGGTTTGCTGGTGAACATTGCGCCACACCACACCCTGGCTGTGGCGCTGTACTGGCACTGCTGGAATCTGGAGTCGGCCGTGCTCGATGCGCTCAGCGCCGCGCTGACGACGGCAGCGAAGAACTCCCTGTTACCGAACAATTAGCACCGGCGTGCGGCAATTGGCCAGCACTTGCGTGGTCACGGAACCGATCACCAGATTGACCAGTGCACCATGGCCGTGCGAGCCCATCACCAGCAAGTCGAACTTGCCTGAATCGGCGAACTTGCCGATGAGCGCACCGGCCGCGCCCACCTTCCAGCTGCTTGTGGCATCGATGCGGTGGCGGGTCAGGAATTTGCATACAGGGCCGAGGATCCTCTCTGCTTCCTCGGCGTGGAAGTTTTTCACCACGTCCGCGCCCACCACGGCGCTGGCACGCAAGGGCATGGGAACCTGCGCCGTGAAGACCCTGTACTCGTGATTCGGGCTGAACAACTCCGCGTGCGTGGCCAGATAGGCCAGCATCTTCTTGGTGTACTTGCTGCCATCCACGGCGAGAAGGATCTTCAAGGCGATCTCCATTTGAAACGTTGGTCTCAGTTTAGACTTGGGCGTCAGGGCCTGATTGCGCCAGATCAATTCACCGCTGACGCGGGGGGTTCGCCGTTCAAACCAGTGCGATGCAGGCCTCGGCTTGAAAGCGCGACTGCTCCTGCTTGCGCGCGTAGCCCAAGGGGTTGGCCACGACGCGGCAACCCGAGGCGCCACCGGCGCCGAGGTGCAGGTAGTCGCTCGGTGCGTGCAAATGCCCGTGCAACCAGAGTCGGGCCATTGGCAGCAAGTCGTCCAGCGCATTGCAAAAACCCGCGGTCCCTGGCGTCAGGCCGTAGCGCGGATCGGCACTTTGCAGGCTCGGCGCGAAATGCGTCACCACCACGGTGGGACCGTCAAAGGGTTCGGCCAGCGCGGCGCGCAGCCATTGCTGGCACTGCAGCGCATGCTCTCGCACGCCTTCGGCCAGGATGGGCTGACCGTCACGCAGGCTGTGGTTCTTGCGCAGGTAAAAGTTGGCGGCTCGAAACGCCTTGTCACGTTTTTTCAGCGCCTCGCCGATGGTGTCGTCGTCGGTGATGAACGCCTCGAAATCGCTCCACAGCGTGGTGCCGAGAAAGCGCACGCCGCCCAGCGTGAGGCTCCCACGCTCCAGCCAATGGATGCCCAAACGCTTACAGACCTCGCGCAGACGCACATGGCCCAGGTCAAACTCCAGCCCGTCGTATTCATGGTTGCCCGGGACGAACAGCACCGGCACCGGCCAGTTGGAAAAGCGCTTCAGACCAAAGTCAGCGTCGTCACCAAAAGCTCCGAGCAATGTTCCCGCCTGGTAGGAGCCGATGTCTCCGGCCAGCACCAGCACATCGGCGCCCGGTGCCGGCGTGGGGACAAAGTGCGGGTGCGCCTCAAGGTGCAGGTCGGACAGGAGCTGGATATTCATCAGACCTGAAGTATCGCTCCAACGACCTCATGGATTGCGGCGTCCCGCCACGGCCTTCGGCCTCGCGGCTAAAGGCGCACGACGCAATGGCGAGTTATCAGCCAGCGAGCCGCGCCACCATGCGCTCCCGCGTCTCGTTCAGCACCGGTGGCAGGTGGTAGGCCAGTTGCTGGAAATGCTCGGCGTGCAGCGCCAGTTCCTGCTGCCAGGCCGCTTTGTCGACATGCGTCACGTCGTAGAACTGCGCGGGCGTGAAGCTCATGCCAGTCCAGGTGATTTCGCCATAGGTCGGACTGATGCCGAAGAGGTTGTCTTCACCTTTGACCGTGCCTTCGATGCGGTCGATCATCCATTTCAGCGCGCGCATGTTTTCGCCGTAGCCGGGCCAGACGAACTTGCCGTCGGCACCCTTGCGGAACCAGTTCACGCAGAAAATTTTCGGCAGTGTGGAACCCTGGCTTTCCAGTTTTTGCTCCATGTCCAGCCAGTGCTGGAAGTAGTCGCTCATGTTGTAGCCGCAAAACGGCAGCATGGCGAAGGGGTCGCGGCGCACCACGCCCATTTGACCGGCGGCAGCCGCCGTGGTTTCGCTGGCCATGGTGGCTGCCATGTACACGCCCTCCATCCAGTTGCGCGCCTCGGTCACCAACGGCACTGTGGTGGAGCGGCGGCCACCGAAGATGAAGGCGTCGATGGCCACACCATTGGCGTCGTCCCAGGCGCTGTCGAGCACCGGGTTGTTGGTCGCGGCCACAGTGAAGCGCGCGTTCGGGTGCGCTGCCGGTTTAGGCTTTCCGTCCACCGCGTTGGCGCGGGCGATCTCCGGCGTCCAGTCCTTGCCCTGCCAGTCGATGCAGTGCGCAGGGGCCTCGCTCATGCCTTCCCACCAGACGTCGCCGTCGTCGGTCAGCGCTACATTCGTGAAGATCACGTCCCGGTCCAGACTGGCCATGCAATTCGGGTTGGTCAGCGTGTTGGTGCCAGGGGCCACGCCGAAGTAGCCGGCTTCCGGGTTGATGGCGTAGAGTTTGCCGTCCGAGTGCGGCTTGATCCAGGCGATGTCGTCGCCGATGGTTGTGACCTTCCAGCCGGCAAAGCCTTCGGGCGGAACCAGCATGGAGAAATTGGTCTTGCCGCAGGCGCTGGGAAATGCCGCTGCGACGTGGTACTTCTTGCCCTGGGGATTGGTCAGGCCCAGGATCAGCATGTGCTCGGCCAGCCAACCTTGTTCGCGCCCCATGTTGCTGGCAATGCGCAGCGCAAAGCATTTCTTGCCCAGCAGGGCGTTGCCGCCGTAGCCCGAACCGTAGGACCAGATTTCGCGCGTTTCCGGGTAATGCACGATGTACTTGGTCTTGTTGCAAGGCCACTTCACGTCGGTCTGACCCGCCGCCAGCGGCGCGCCCACTGTATGCAGGCAGGGAACAAAGGCTCCGTCTTCGGCCAGCACATCGTACACAGCGCGGCCCATGCGCGTCATGATCTTCATGTTCACGGCGACATAAGCGCTGTCTGACAGTTCGATGCCAATGTGCGCAATGTGCGAGCCCAGCGGTCCCATGCTGAAGGGCACGACGTACATCGTGCGCCCCGCCATGCAGCCGTCAAACAGTGCCGCCTTGCCGTCAGCCTGTCCGGTTTGCAGGAGCGCGCGCATCTCGGCGGGCGCCGTCCAGTTGTTCGTGGGGCCGGCGTTTTCCTTCTTTTCAGAGCAGATATAGGTGCGGTCTTCAACCCGTGCCACATCCGACGGGTCGGAGCAGGCCCAGTAGCTGTCGGCACGCTTGACCGGGTTGAGCTTGACGAAGGTGCCGGCGTCCACCAGTTGCTGGCACAGGCGTTTGTATTCTTCTTCGCTACCGTCGCACCAGTAGACCGCAGCCGGCTTGCACAGCGCAACCATGTCGGCCACCCAGGCCAGCAGGGGAGCGTTCTTCACGTAAACGGGAGCGTGCAGGTTCAAGCCCTGCGCAGGGGTCGTGGTCATGGTCTGAAAGTCCTAAGGTTGAATTGATTCAGAGCAGCCCCCGAATGGGGGGCACCAGTCACAGGAACCGGGGGCTGGTCTGAATGAACAAGCGGTCAAAGCGCAAGCCACCAAAACCACGACTGCTGGCAAGATGACTGGGAACGGCTATGCAGGAGACTGCGTATTTTATGGAGCTTGCGCCGGGTTACCAGCGGGTTACCGACATGCGTCATGCAAAGCCTGCATGGGTTTATGCGCAAACGCGTGAGCAATTCGCATTCTTTGCAAGGACTTTGCCGGCGAAACCGATAATCGGGGTATGACTTCAACCTCCACATCGGCAACCGCCTTCGACACTCTGCCGCTGAATCCGGCCACCCTGGCCAATCTGCAGCAGCTCGGCTACCTGGCGATGACGCCGATCCAGGCCGCCTGTCTGCCGCAGGCGCTGGCCGGCCAGGACCTGATTGCCCAGGCCAAGACCGGCAGCGGCAAGACGGCGGCCTTTGCCCTGGCGCTGCTGGCGCGGCTGAACCCGCGCAGCTTTGCGGTGCAGACCATGGTGCTGTGCCCGACGCGCGAACTCGCCGATCAGGTATGCACCGAGATTCGCCGTTTGGCGCGCGCCGAAGAAAACATCAAGGTGGTGGCGCTGTGCGGCGGCGTGGCGCTGCGCGGCCAGATCAACAGCCTGGCGCACGGCGCACACATCGTGGTCGGCACGCCCGGGCGCATCATGGACCACCTGGAGCGCGGCTACCTGAATCTGGAGGCGCTCAACACCCTGGTGCTCGACGAGGCGGATCGCATGCTTGACATGGGCTTTTTCGAGGACATCGCCAAGGTGGCCAAGCAATGCCCGAAAGAGCGCCAGACCCTGCTGTTTTCTGCCACCTACCCCGAAGGCATTGCCAAGATCAGTCAGCAGTTCATGCGCAACCCCCAACGCATCAGCGTGCAGAGCCAGCACGAGGAAAGCAAGATTCGCCAGCGCTGGTACGAGGTGAAGAAGAGCGAGCGCCTACAGACCGTGAGCCTGCTGCTGAACCATTTCCGCCCGGTGAGCACGCTGGCCTTTTGCAACACCAAACAGCAATGCCGCGATCTGGTGAAACTGCTGCAGTCCCAGGGCTTCAGCGCGCTGGCGCTGTTTGGCGAACTGGAGCAGCGCGAGCGCGACCAGGTGCTGGTGCAGTTCGGCAACCGCAGCTGCTCGGTGCTGGTGGCCACCGACGTGGCTGCGCGGGGACTGGACATCGCGCAACTCGAAGCCGTGATCAACGTCGACGTGACGCCGGACCCGGAAATCCACATCCACCGCATCGGCCGCACCGGACGCGCCGACGAAGAGGGCTGGGCGTTGAGCCTGGCCAGCCTGGACGAGATGGGCAGCGTAGGCCGGATCGAACAGTTGCAGGGTCGCGAATCCGAATGGCACCAGCTTGACGAGCTCACCCCGGCCAGCAATCAGCCGCTGCTGCCACCGATGGCGACACTGCAACTGGTGGGCGGGCGCAAGGAAAAGATCCGCGCCGGCGACGTGCTGGGGGCCCTCACGGGGGATGCCGGCTACACGCGCGAACAGGTGGGCAAGATCAACGTGAACGAGTTCTCCACCTACGTGGCAGTGGACGCGCGCATCGCCAAGCAGGCCGCGCAGAAACTGTCCGAGGGCAAGGTCAAGGGCAAGAGCGTGAAGGTGCGGCTGTTGCAGGGCGACGATTCGGCCTGACACGCTGCCCGTCTGGAACTTCCTGCCCCCTCAGAGCTCACACATCGCAATGAAATTAATTTCTTCCTCGTTTGGCGCTCCCGCAGGGAGTTCTGCCCCCACTCACGCCCCCCCGCCCCTCTCCCGCCCCGCCGGGCGGAAGAGGGGCGCCTCATTTGGCCGCGTGTTCAAAGTATTCACGTTCCCCTTGACGGCTTTGACTACTGGCGCGCGCACATGGTCTGCGGCTTTGTTTCTGTTGGCAGCAAGTCTTACCCCAGCCATCTCCAGTGCCCAGATCAACGTCAAGGGTCCCACTGCATCCGTGGTGAGCACGGAACAGGTCCGTGCCGAGTTGCTGGCCCATGCGCCCGACGGCGCCGATCCGGGCAAGACGGTGTGGGTGGGGCTGCAACTCACGCACCAGCCCGAGTGGCACACCTATTGGAAGAACTCCGGCGACTCGGGTCTGCCCACCAGTCTGCAGTGGACCCTGCCCGCCGGCGTCACGGCGGGTGAGATCGCCTGGCCGCTGCCCAAGAAAATTCCCATCGGCACCCTGGCCAACTACGGTTTCGACGGCACGGTGCTGCTGCCCGTGCCGCTGACCATCACGCCGGCCTTCAAGCCTTCCCTGCTGGCCAGCGACCTGGAAGTGAAGCTCAAGGCGTCCTGGCTGGTCTGCCGCAAGGAATGCATCCCCGGCGAAGGCGAATTCTTGCTGAAGATCCCGGTGAAAGGCTCCACCGCGCTGAACGCTGCGGATTTTGAAGCGGCACTGAAGGCCCAACCACAGGCACTGACCGCCAACGCCGCCAGCGGCGTCAGCATCGTAGGCAAGGACTTGAAGTTGACGGTGACGGGCCTGCCCGCCGCCTGGCAGGGAAAGACCCTGGACTTCTTCCCCGAGACGCCCGAGGTGATCGAAACCGCGGCGCAGTGGACACAAGGCTGGAGTGGCGGCACCTGGAGCGCCAGCATTCCCCTGTCGCCACAGCGCCTGAACAATCCCTCGCCCATGCCCGTGGTGCTGGCCTTGGGTGGTGCATCCTTTCGGGCTGAACTCCCCGTGACCGGTGGCTGGCCAGCCTTGGCAGCCCCGGGCGCGACCGCACTGACGACGCCCGCCGCGGCGCCAGCACCGCTGAACGTAGCTGCACCCGTCAGCCTGTGGCTGGCCCTGGCTGGCGCCCTGCTCGGCGGCCTGATCCTGAACCTCATGCCCTGTGTCTTCCCGGTGCTGGCCATCAAGCTGGTGAACTTTGCCCAGCATTCCAGCGACCACCGGCGCCATCGCATCAGCGGCCTGGCCTACAGCCTGGGGGTGGTGCTGAGCTTTGTGGCGCTGGGCACACTGATGCTCGCGCTGCGGGCCGCGGGTGAGAGTCTGGGCTGGGGCTTTCAGCTGCAAAGCCCCTGGGTTGTGGCTGCACTGGCGGGCTTGTTCACGCTGCTGGGTCTGAACCTGGCGGGCATGTTCGAGTTCGGCCAGATGCTGCCGAGCTCGGTGGCCTCGCTGCAGGCCAAACACCCGGTGGTCGACGCCGTTCTGACCGGTGTGCTGGCCGTGGCCATCGCCTCGCCCTGCACCGCGCCTTTCATGGGTGCCTCGCTGGGGCTGGCCGTGAGCCTGCCTGCCACGCAGGCATTGCTGGTGTTCGCCGCCTTGGGCGTGGGCATGGCCCTGCCCTATCTGGCCGCCAGCTTTGTGCCCGCCGTGGCGCGTTCCCTGCCGCGCCCCGGTGCCTGGATGCAAACCTTTCGCCAACTCATGGCCTTCCCCATGTTCGCCACCGTGGTGTGGTTGGTTTGGGTGCTGGGCCAGCAGACCGGCATCGACGGCGCGGGCGCCTTGCTGGCCCTGCTGGTGGCATTCAGCGCCCTGATCTGGTCGTTCACGCTCAAGGGCCGAAGCCGCATGGCCATGGGCTTGAGCCTGCTGGCTGTGTTCGGATTTTTGCTCTTCAGCCTGGGCCCGAACGTGGGCCGCATGACCGCCCCGCAGACGGCAGGCGCTGCCGGCGAGCGCTGGCAACCCTGGGCACCGGGTCGCGTTGAGCAGGTACTGGCCAGCGGGCAGCCCGTGTTTGTCGACTTCACCGCCGCCTGGTGCGTGACTTGCCAGTACAACAAAAAGACTACGCTGGTCGATCCCGGTCTGTTGGCCGACATTGACGCGCGCAAGGTGCAACTGCTGCGCGCCGACTGGACACGCCGCGATCCGGCCATCACCGAAGCGCTGGGGGCGCTGGGGCGCAACGGCGTTCCGGTGTACGTGCTGTACCAGAACGGCCACGCGCCCGTGGTGCTGTCGGAAGTGCTCAGCGTGGCCGAAGTACACGCCGCGTTGGCCACCTTGTAAGGGAGGGAGGGCGCGGTCGGCGACAATCGGGGGATGAACGCATCCAACCCCACCCCTACCTACGCCCCCCTGCAAAACGACAGCTTCCTGCGCGCCTGCCTGCGTCAGGCCACGGACCACACGCCGGTGTGGCTGATGCGCCAGGCCGGTCGTTACCTGCCCGAGTACTGCGCCACGCGCGCCGTCGCCGGCAGCTTCATGGGTCTGGCCACCAACACCGACTTCGCCACCGAAGTCACGCTGCAGCCGCTGGAGCGCTACGCGCTGGACGCGGCCATCCTGTTCAGCGACATCCTGACCGTGCCCGACGCCATGGGCCTGGGACTTTCGTTTGCCTTGGGTGAAGGTCCGCGCTTTGCGACCGCAGTGCGCGACGAAGCCGCCGTGGCGGCACTGGCCGTGCCCGACATGGCCAAGCTGCGCTACGTGTTCGATGCCGTGACGTCGATCCGCAAGGCCTTGAACGGACGTGTGCCCTTGATCGGTTTCTCGGGCAGCCCCTGGACGCTGGCCTGCTACATGGTCGAAGGCAAGGGTTCCGACGACTACCGCCTGGTCAAGTCCATGCTGTACAGCCGCCCGGACCTGATGCACCGGATTCTGGCGATCAACGCCGACGCCGTGGCCCTGTACCTGAACACGCAAATCGAAGCCGGCGCCCAGGCCGTGATGATTTTTGACAGTTGGGGTGGCGTTTTGGCCGACGGCGCTTTCCAGGAATTCAGCCTGGCCTACACGGCACGTGTGCTGGCGCAATTGAAGAAGACCCACGATGGCGCGACCATCCCGAGCATCGTCTTCACCAAGGGCGGCGGACCCTGGCTGCAGGAAATGGCGGCGTTGGACTGCAATGTGCTGGGACTGGACTGGACGGTGAATCTGGCCAAGGCGCGCGCCCTGGTCGGTGGCGCGCCCGGCGGCCCGGGCAAGGCACTGCAGGGCAACCTGGACCCGAACGTGCTGTTCGCTCCACCCGCGGCCATTCAGACCGAAGTGGCCAAGGTACTGGACAGCTTCGGCACACCTTACAGCGGCAGCGAAACGGGCCCCACGCACATCTTCAACCTGGGTCATGGCATCAGCCAGTACACCCCGCCAGAAAACGTTTCTGCACTGGTCGAGGCGGTGCACGCACATTCGCGCCTGATACGGCAGCGCAGCCAGGCCTGATTGGCTGAATTAATGTTGTCAATTTGACTTTGTCAAGCTTATTTTTGCGAATGGGCACTCACTTATGCACAAAAAGTTGGGTGCGGGGCATTTTCCATAGGCCTCGCTGCCAGGCCTCGCTATAAAACCCATAGCGAATGCAAGTCATTGATTCATATGGGTTTGTAGTTTTGCTTTTTTTGCAGGCAATCCGTCCAAAGCCTTGAAAACAAAGGCTTTGGAGCGGGTCACGGCAAGATACCCACAAAGTTATCCACAGATTCCGTGAATGCCTGGTAAAGGACTTATGAATCAAGTACTTAAGCCTGCTTTCGCAAGTTCACATGAACAAAAACCGGCAAGCCGGACCAACCCATGAACACCTGCCTTTCGGTGGTCGTTCAGACCCCCGCGCACAGCGCCATCGCCGGACTGTTAAGTTATCAAAGTGAGTTGCCACTCGCGCCCGGCACCCTGGTGCGCGTGCCTTTCGGAAAACGCGAAACCCTGGGCGTGGTCTGGGATGACGATCCGCAGCGTCCGGACCCGGAACTGCATGCGACGATCCGGCCGATTTCCGGTGTTTTGCAGGGCATCGCCCCGCTGAACGCTGCCTGGCGCCAGTTGGTCGGCTTTGCCGCCAGCTACTACCAGCGTTCTCTGGGTGAGGTGGCGCTGGCCGCCCTGCCGCCGCAGCTGCGGGATCTGAGCCCGACGCAGGTCACGCGCCGTCTGAAACGCGCCGGCAGCAGCGGCGCGGGAGACGCTGCGGCCTCGGACTTGGCGGCCACACTCACGCCCGAGCAGGCGCAGGTGCTGCGCCGCTTTGCCACTGAAGCAGGTCCCTTTCTGCTGTTTGGCGCCACCGGCAGCGGCAAGACCGAGGTCTACCTGCAGGCGGTGCAGGAACTGCTGGCGCGCGACCCGCTGGCACAGGCCCTGGTGATGGTGCCCGAGATCAACCTTACCCCCCAGCTGGAGCAACGCTTTCGCGAGCGCTTCACGGGACGCTATGGCGAGGACGCGGTGGTCTCCATGCACAGCGGCATGACGCCGGCGCAGCGGCTCAAAAGCTGGCTGGCGGCGCACCAGGGCGCGGCGCGCATCGTGCTGGGCACGCGCATGGCGGTTTTTGCCTCGCTGCCGGGCCTGCAATTGATCGTGGTCGACGAGGAGCACGACCCGAGCTACAAGAGCCAGGAAGGCGCACGCTATTCGGCGCGCGACCTTGCTGTATACCGCAGCCAGTTGGAAACGGACCCCACCGGCTCGGGCAAAAACTGCCGCGTGCTGCTGGGCTCGGCCACGCCGTCCATCGAGAGCTGGCACCACAGCCGCGCCGCCGCCGAGGGCGGGCGTTACCAGCGCCTGCTCATGCCCAGCCGGGTCGGTTCCGGCGCCCTGCCGACCGTGCGTCTGGTGGACATGGCCCAGCAGCCGAAGAAGACCGTGCTGTCGCCGCCTCTGCTGCAGGCGATTGCCGAGCGCATCGCTCGCGGCGAGCAGAGCATGATCTTTTTGAACCGGCGCGGCTATGCGCCTGTGCTGCAATGCTCCAGCTGCGACTGGAAGAGCGAATGCCCGCACTGCTCGGCCTACCGCGTGTTCCACAAGCTGGATCGCACGCTGCGCTGCCACCACTGCGGCCTGACGGACCGTGTGCCGCGTGCCTGCCCGAGCTGCGGCGATCTGGACATCACTACATTGGGACGCGGCACGGAGCAACTGGAAGAGCACTTGGCCGAGCTGCTGGCTGACGTGCAGCGCCCGGACGGATCGCCGGTGCGCATTGCGCGCATCGACGCCGACTCGACCAAGCTCAAGGGGGCCTTGCAGGCCCAACTGGCGCAGGTGCACTCCGGCGAAGTGGACGTGCTGGTGGGCACGCAAATGATCGCCAAGGGGCACGACTTTCGCCACATCACCCTGGTGGCAGCGGTGAACCCGGACGGCGCGCTGTTCTCCAGCGATTTTCGCGCGTCCGAGCGACTGTTCAGCCTGCTGATGCAGGCCGCAGGAAGGGCCGGACGCGACGCCACCCAGGGCTTGAAGAGCGAAATGTGGATCCAGACCATGCATCCCAAGCACGCGCTGTTTGCGGCGCTGAAGCGCCACGACTTTGCCGCCTTTGCAGCGCAGCAACTGCTGGAACGCGAACAGGCCGGAATGCCGCCATTCAGCTTCCAGGCGCTGGTGCGTGCCGAGGCGCGCAGTCAGGACGTGGCCCAGGCTTTCCTGCGCCTGGCCAGCGCCGCGGCCGCCGAGGTCGATGACTTTGCCCGCGTCACGCTCTACCCGCCCGTGCCCATGAGCATCCAGCGCGTGGCCGACGTTGAGCGGGCCCAGATGCTGGTGGAAAGCGCCTCGCGCGTGGCGCTGCAACGCTTTTTGGCGGCCTGGCATGGCACGCTGCATGCCACGCGGGGCCTGCCTGAGAGCAAGGGGCTGATTCGCTGGGCGGTGGATGTGGATCCGCTGGCGATTTGACGCCATCGAAAAAAAGCAGACGCGCACTGATGTGCGGGTCTGCGGAGATTGACGGGTTATTCACCGCACAATTTGCGGAGAATAACTTGACCACAGCGACTCAGTGCAGCAGTTGCGGCTGACCGTCATGCGCGTAGCGCTGGTCCAGCTGGTCGAGCCAGGGGTCGGCCAGCAGGCGCATTTGCGCGTCCATGCGCAGGATGCGCTGCATGATCTGCTTCTTCTCGGCGCGCTGCTGGGGGTCCAGGTCCAGGCTGCGTGAACGCTCGCGCAGCTGTTCGATCAGCACGGCGCAGGCGCTCTCGAAGCGCACCACCTCATCCCAGTCGTCGGCCTGAGCGGCCTCCAGCATCTTGCGGCTGCCGTCTTCGATGGCCAGGTAGTAATCGATGAGTCGGTCCGACATGTCAGGCTCCTTTGAGCGCCTGGGCGCGGATTTGCTTCCAACTTTGGGCCAAGGGCGCCAGCAGCCGTTCGACTTCCTCGATCTTGCCGGAATCATTTTTTACATTCGCCATGGTGAGATGAAAAGTGCAGTAGTCGTACAGGTCATGCAGGTTGGCCGCCAATTCGCCGCCCTGCGCCTCATTCAGGCTGGCCTTGAGGCCTTCCTCGATGAGCCGCACGGCGCGCCCGATGGCGCGGCCCTTGCCGACGATGTCGCCGCGCGCCAGCGCGCTCTTGGCCAGGCCCAGCGACTGCAGCAGGGAGTCAAACAAAAGATTGATGAGTTCATGCGGATCGGCCGCACTCACGCTGGTCTCGATACCGACACTTTTGTAGGCAGAGGCGGCGCGGGTACTGGGTGGCGTAAACATGGTGTTGTCCTTCACGGCTGGCTGAGTTCTCTCACCATATTTATCGGCAGCCTGCCGGACAACTGAAGCGCGATGATGCATCATCTCAGGCAGTGGACTTGTTCCAGGTCGTTACCTGCTGGGTGACGTAGGAGTTCAGGGCATTCAGCTGCGCCATGCGAACGTCCAGGGCCGTGTACTGTGCACGCAAACGGGTTTCGAACAGGGTCGCCTTGTCAGTTACCGAGGTCTGCGCGGCGGTATTCGTGGCCAGCGCCTTTTGCAGCGCGGCAGCCTTGTTGGTGACAGCGCCTCCACTGGCCGCGACGCCGGTACCAAAGGCCCGGAACTTCAGCGCGAACCCATTGGTAGAAGCGTTGCCATTGTCATTGGTGAACAATTGCTGCAGGGACGTGCCGTTATTGGCTGCCACGCTCAGCTTCGGGGTATCGATGGTCAGCGAGCCGTCCACCTGCAACTGAATGCCCACATCCGACAAATGCTGGGACGTGGCCCCCAGACTCGACGAGCCCAGCATCCTGCGCAGCATGTTTTGCAATCCAACTACCGATGAATCCCCTTGAAAGGCTCCGGCCGTCTTGGTAGCCGCGTCGTACTTCGTCAAGTCGTTCAGCGTCGTGTTGAGCGTGTTGTACGCGCTCACAAAGTCAGAAACATTCTTAACACCCGGCGTGACGTCCTCGCTGATTGCCATGCTGACGGAGGTCGTCGGTGTCGTTGTTGCCAACAGATTGATTGTGACGCCCGGGATATTGTTGGCCAGTGTGTTCGTGGCTGAAGTGACAGCCAGCCCATTGATGCGTGCCTTGGCGTCCTGCCCGTACTGGACTGGAATGCCGACGCTGGACATGCCCGACGCCGGGCTGTTTTGCGGATCAAACACCAGGCCCGAAAGCGCAGCGTCGGCCGAGGTCACCTTGAAGCCTGCTGCAGCACCTGTGCTCTTGGAACTCAGCAAAAGGCGATCGTTCGTTCCATCGTTAAAGGCGGTGGCCACCACGCCCATGTTGAGCTTGTTGATATTGGCGGCGATCATGGCGATGGTGTCGGTCGACGCAACCGTCAAACTGACGCTGGCCGCAGCCCCCGCGCCGAAGGTAGGCGTGGTGGTCGGTGACGTGCCGCCGGGATTGGCCGCCGTCCACATGCCCAACTGAAGCGTGAGCGTTCCTGCGCCCGGCTTGGTCCCCGTCGCAATGCCGGGTGAAGCCACCGACTGCGTTCCAGCCAGAGCATCGACGTCCAGGCTGAAACTGGTGGCGTTGGCCGTGGAGGTTACGGCGATGGTCGCAGCGGCAGGATTGGACGAAGACGCGTTGCGGGCGATCCATACAGCCGGATCGGAGATGCGTGTCGCCACGTCTGTCAGTGCTGCAAACTGCGATTGAACCTGACCAAAGCCGGAAATCTGGCTCTGCACATTGGTGGCTTTGACCGCCAGCAATTTGAGTGGTTGTTTTTCCAACGCAACCAGCTGCGAAACAATGCTGTTGACGTCCAGACCGCTGCCAATGCCAGTCGATGAAATTGTCGCCATAAAGTCCTCCTGTTCATGCCTCAGAGCCGGATTATCCAGCGTGAACTCACCTCATAAACCCCGAAATACCGGGTTTTTCCAAAGGCAAAAAGGCGGCGAGGGACTCGGGTCCGTCGCCGCCTGTTGAAAGACACAAGCTACTGGGTAGCTGTGCCGCTCAACCATTTGTCGCTTAGCGCAGCAGGGCCAGCACACCTTGCGGCGCCTGATTGGCCTGGGCCACCATCGCGGTACCCGCTTGCTGCAGGATCTGCGAACGCGACAGGTTGGCGGTTTCCGCCGCAAAATCTGCGTCCTGAATCCGGCTGCGCGAAGCGGTCAAATTTTCCGTCGTCGTTTGTAGATTATTCACAACCGAACTAAAACGATTTTGAATGGCACCCAAAGTGGCGCGGGAGGTGCTGACCGAACTCAGTGCGCTGTCCATGTACTGCATGGCCAGCGTGGCTCCAGCAACTGACGAGAGATCAACGTTGGCAAAGCCGGCGGTGGATGAAGCCGCTGTGCTCTGCGCAAAGGCGGCGACACCCAAATCGGTGTTGGTTCCAGTACCGGCCGTGGTAAATTGAGCAGAAGAGGTCAGCACCAACGCGCCGGTTGCGTCAACTGAAGCAGCCACTTTGGTCTGGTCGGATTTGCTGTTGATGGCGTCCTTGACTTGCGTGGTCCGCTCCGCTGCAGTGGCGGCAACGGCCAGATTGGTGCCAGCAGGCAAAATATCAATGCCATTAATGGTAAATACGCCACCGAGCCCGGTGACTGCATTAGCGAAGCCCGTAGGAGCAGCACCAACCTGAGTGGATACCGACGTGCTACCCAAAGCGCTTGACTGCGCGTTGGAGATCGCTGCCACCGTGATGACCTCGCCGGCATTGGCGCCCACCTGGAAGTTCTGGGCGGTAAACGAGCCATCGATCAAGTTCGTGCCGTTGAACTTGGTGGTGGTGGCAACGCGGTCGATTTCGGCCTTGAGCTGCTGCGCTTCCGTGTTGATCGAATTACGGTCAGAAGTGCTGTTGGTGGCATTGGCAGACTGCACGGCCAGTTCGCGGATGCGCTGCAAATTGCTGCTGATCTCGCCCAAGGCGCCTTCAGCGGTTTGCGCCAGTGAGATGCCGTCGTTGGCATTGCGCGCAGCTTGCGTCAAACCGCGGATCTGCGATGTCATCCGGTCCGAAATAGCGAGACCGGCAGCGTCGTCCTTGGCGCTATTGATGCGCAAGCCGGACGAAAGGCGCTGCATGGCGGTGGCCAACGAGGCCTGGTTCATCCCCAGGTTGCGCTGCGCATTCAACGAGTTGATGTTTGTATTGATGATGGAAGACATTTGAAGCTCCTTTAAAGCTGGTAAATCCGGCATTACTGCCAATCTCAACGCCTCTCCGAAGAGGGGCCGCTATGACCGGCTCGCCTTGAGGGGCGCCTTCCGGACGGCAGGCCTGTTTGGGACCCGTTGAATATGTTTTCGGGCGCTGGCTGCAAAACTTGAGGGTCTTGGCGTTGACAAGGCGCCCTTATCACAGCTTTATTTTTCAAACTTCAGAAAAGCCAGGCGTTTCAAGCGCAATTGAGCCATCACAGGGTTTACCCCTATAAAGTTTGGATGGCGAAAGCCAATTAGCCCGGTTTTCACCGCGTTTATCGCCCATTCAAAGCGGCGCAGCGTCTTCACAATTTGGCCATCGTTACTGATTGTCTGCATGTGAGCAGACAGTGCATCGGCAGCGAAACCGGTTTATATCGTTTGCAGGATTTTCCAGGAGTTCCGCCATGTCCTCAGTCATCAACACCAACATCAATTCACTGAATGCACAGCGCAACCTGGCTATGAACCAGGCTTCGCTTGCCACGTCCATGCAACGCCTTTCGTCCGGCCTGCGCATCAACAGCGCAAAGGACGACGCGGCGGGGCTGGCCATTTCGGACAGAATGACCGCGCAAATCCGTGGCGCCAACCAGGCTGCACGCAATGCCAATGATGGAATTTCGCTTTCGCAAACAGCTGAAGGCGCGCTGGGTGAAATCAGCAGCAACCTGCAGCGGATCCGCGAATTGGCCGTGCAGTCAGCCAATGCGACCAACAGCACGTCGGACCGCAACTCCATCAACGCAGAAGCGCAACAGCTCAAGGCGGAAATCGACCGCGTTGCGACCTCCACCCAATTCAACGGCGTGAACCTGCTCGATGGCTCGTTTTCCAGCCAGGACTTTCAGGTGGGCGCAAACGCGGGTCAAGTCATCACCCTGGGCACCATCGCCAACGCCCAATCCAATGCACTGGGCAGTACCGTCGTGTCCACTCAGGCCGGTGTTGCGGCCTCGGGCTTTGGCAATGCAGTTACTGGCGCGCCGGGCACACTGACTATCACCAACGCAGCAGGTGTTGCGACGGAAATATTTCCTCTTGGCACTGATCTGGCCGTTGCCTCCACTGCAGCGGAGCGCACCACGCAAGTCAAGGACGCCATCAACAGCAAGTCGTCCCTGACAGGGGTCGCAGCTTCCATTGACTCTACGGGCATACTGCAGCTGACTTCCTCAACCGCATTTACAACGGCCGCTGCAACTGGCACTGATGTGGGTATCGTCCCCGCAACCAGTGCGGCGGCTTCAGCGACCGCCGGTTTTGCCAACGTTGACCTCTCATCAGTTGCAGGCGCCACGCTGGCCATGCAGTACATGGACAGTGCATTAAGCTCCGTGAGCACCTCCCGCGCCACGTTGGGCGCCATTCAGAACCGATTCTCTTCTGTGGTGACTAATTTGCAGACGACAGCCGAGAATTTATCGGCATCGCGCAGCCGCATCCAAGACGCCGACTTTGCTGCTGAAACCGCCAACCTGTCGCGTTCGCAGATCCTGCAACAGGCCGGCACAGCCATGGTGGCCCAGGCAAACTCGTTGCCGCAGAGCGTGCTCCAACTGCTCAAGTAGTTAGCCCATGAAGTCGCGGCCATAATCCGGCCATGCATCCCGGCCCGACCGAACCACTCGACTCATCCCTTCAACCGCCCGCGAATGCGCCGGGTGCTTTCGATTCAGCCCCTTTGGCCACGCAAGTGGCCAAACCTGTTTTGGGGGTTCGCTTCCTGTTGTCGCACCCGGCACATTTTTTTGCCCTAGGCCTGGGCTCGGGCTTGAGCCGTATTGCACCCGGCACGGCAGGCACACTGTGGGCCTGGGCTGCGTTTGCCGTGCTGCAACCGCACATGAACGACTTGTACTGGGCCGTGCTGCTCGGCTTTTCCCTGCTGGCTGGCACCTGGGCCTGCACGGTGACGGCGCGCCACATGCAGGTGCAGGACCCTGGGGCCGTTGCGAGAACGCGCGGCAACCACCAGAACGGAGTATGTACAACCATCAAGTCTGCGCTTTTTCGGACGCCTTAGCCCATACGAAGATATGTATTTTTATATGGATAAGTGGTAGCAATCGCCTATGACCCCCGTGAAATTCGAATGGGACGCCAACAAGGATGCCGAAAATCGGCTGAAGCACATGTTTCATTTCAGCAAGCGCAGTCAGCATTCGCTGACCCACATCGTGTCATCGCCCGAGACACAGACCACAGCGTGACCGAGGAACGGTCTTACTGTTTTGGCAAGGTGGGCGGTGGCATCCTTACCGTGCGTTTCACGTATCGACGAAATGTCATTCGGCTTATCGGGGCTGGTTACTGGCGTAAAGGAAAAAGCATTTATGAACAAGAAAATCGCCTACACGGATGAGCCTCTGGGCGAGGTGGAGTTGATTCCCGACTTCCTCCCCGCACCGGCTGAACTGGCGTTTCGTGAGGAAGGCGTCAAGGTCACGCTGGCGTTGAGCAAGAGCAGCGTTGACTTTTTCAAACTGGAGGCTTCGAAGCATCAGACCCAGTACCAGCGCATGATTCGCAGGTTGCTGGATGCCTATGTCGAGGCACAGGGCAGAAGCCCCGAACGCGGACGGCAACCGGCACGAAAACGTGTTGCGAATTGAGCTGCGCGCAGTAGCAAACTGCTGCCCTGACGTGCGTGTCGAACGCCGTTTCATTGCTGGTGCTGCACCCGGCTTTGCGTGAGCACACCCATGGAAACAGTGGCCTGCAGGGGCTCCGCCATAATCGGGCGATGCATGCCGGCCCACCAGAAGTACAAGACCTGTTCCCGCGAACGTCCGGCGATTCTTCGCCTGAATTCGACGGTGGCCCGGTCAACAGCTTCGTGACCCGCCCAGTTTTGAATGCACGCTTTCTGTTTTCGCATCCGTCGCACATGATCGCCCTGGGTTTTGGCTCGGGGATGAGCCGCGTTGCCCCAGGAACGGCAGGCACGCTGTGGGCCTGGCTGGTTTTTGTGCTGCTGCAACCGGGCATGACTGATTTGCGCTGGGCCGTGCTGATCGGTTTGTCGCTGCCATTGGGCTGGTGGGCCTGCACCGTGACGGCGCGCCATATGCAAGTCCAGGACCCTGGCGCCGTTGTCTGGGACGAGATCGCTGCCTTCTGGCTGGTGTTGTGGTTGATCATGCCCAGCGGCTTCTGGGGACAGTTGATCGCCTTCGCGCTGTTCCGATTCTTTGACGCCGCCAAGCCCGGCCCCGTGGCCTGGGCCGACCAGAGCTTCAAAGGCTTTGGCTGGCGTGGCGGCTTTGGCATCATGTTCGACGATCTGGTGGCAGCTTTTTGCGCGCTGCTGGTGATCGCGTTGTGGCGCTGGCTGTGAGCGCAGCGCAGACGACCGATTGTGGGCATGAAGGACACGCATTGACGCATGGTTGATCAATGTTTATACTTGTATAGACATTTGAATGTGGGGACTTTCATGACCGCAATGCTATCGGCAGATCAAACTATCCAGCAATGGGGTAATGGCCTGGGCGTGAGGATCACGGCGCCGATCGCCAGGGCTGCCCACTTTGCACGTGGGCTCCCCATCAAGGTGGAGGTTGTGGAGGGGGGCATCTTCCTTCGGGCGGTTGGCAAGCCTCAATTGACGCTCGCGCAAAAGCTCGAAGCCTTTGATCCGGCGATACATGGCGGCGAAGTCATGGCAACGGGACGGGTCGGCGCCGAGGTGTTCTGATGGCGACGCCAGGCAAGTTGTGGGTGCCAGACCGGCGCGACATGATCTGGATTGATTTCAGCCCGCAGACTGGCGCTGAGATGAAGGATGAGCACCCGATGCTGGTGTTGTCGCCGAAGGCCTTCAACGAGCGAACCAACCTTGTCGTTGGCCTGCCCATGACCCACGCCCAATCCAATGACACCAACCCGTTTGCGGTGAGGTTCAAGACGCTGAAGGGAGAGGTTTGCTACGTGCTGGCACATCAACCCAAATCATTCGCATGGCGCGACAGGGGTGGGCGTCCGCATCCGTGGAAACATGTGCCGCCAGCAGTTTTTGAAGCGGCTTGCGAGGGATTGAATGGAATTATTTCGATCTGCGCCTGAATTCGGATCACTCCCTGTCCATGGCTTCATGACTCGACCTATTTGCACCCCGCTGTGGATCGCTTTAAGGCGGTGGCTGTGAGCGCAGCGCAAACACCCCCATTGGCTGTTGTATGCGCACAGCTGGCCCAGGCCTTGCAGGAGCGCGGCTGGATGATGGCGACAGCCGAGAGTTGCACGGGCGGATTGATCGCGGCCGCTTGCACCGAACTGGCAGGGTCCAGCACCTGGTTCGAGCGCGGCTTTGTCACCTATTCCAACGCCGCCAAGACCGAGATGCTGGGGGTTGATCCGACCCTCATCGCCCAGTGTGGCGCCGTGAGCGAACCCGTGGTGCGCGCCATGGCGCAAGGGGCGCTACTGCACTCGAAGGCACAAGTCGCCGTGGCCGTGACCGGCGTCGCAGGCCCCAGTGGCGGTTCGGCCGACAAGCCGGTGGGCACGGTCTGGATCGGCTGGGCAACGCCGGACGGTATCAGCAGCGAACTGCGGCACTTTGAGGGCGACCGGGCGGAGGTGCGGGCGGCGACTGTGTGGCACGCGCTGGAATCGCTGCTGTCGTTGCTCAGGAAAGAAGGGGCTACGGCGCAGTGACGCCGAATTCCGCAGCGGAGGCAATAGCAACGTTTGTGTGCATTGATTTGTGCATACAATCAGCCTATGGAGATCGAGTTCGACCCTGACAAGGCTGCCGCCAACCCAGCGAACCACGGTGGCGTGACCTTTGACGAGGCGAAGCATGTGCTGCTCGACCCTTATGCACTGACGCGGGAAGACAGCGATAGCGCGGGCGAGGCACGCTTTGTGACGCTTGGAATGGGCGGCAAGGGACGGATCTTGGTGGTCGTGTGGACGCTGCGGGGCGATATGCCGCGCCTCATTTCGGCCTGGAAAGCAAACCAATCACAACGCAAACGCTATGAACAACAATTCTGACCCGATGTTTGTCCAATACGCCGACATGGATTTCACGAAGGCCTTACCGGTGAAGGCCGTACCGGCCCTGGCCAAACTGCAGGCGGCCCATGGCGGCAAGTCCCGTATCACGATGCGGGTCGACACCGAGACCTTGGCCATTTTCAAGGCCCGCGCCGAGATGAGCGGTGGAAATTATCAGACCCTGATGAATGAAGCACTGCGCCAGTTTGCCCAAGGGCAGACATTGGCCGAGTTGGTCCGGACAACCATCCGACAGGAATTGGCGCACGTTTAAAACGATCTACCTTAGGCGATGTGGGGCCAACATCTTGCCGCTGGCCACGGACTCGCGCAACAAGGCATTCACCCGGGTTTGCCAACCCTGTCCACTGGCGCGCAGCGCCGCCAGTACGTCAACATCAACGCGCATGGTCAGCGGAGCCTTCGGGCTTGCAATGCGCGGCCGCCCCATGACTTTTTTCTGCAATGCGGCCAGTAATTCAGGGGGCAAGACCTCCCGCGCTGGCTTCGCTTTGGCAAACCACTCTTTGTCCAATTCGCGCACTTCCCCGTCTTCATTCGTGCTTCATACCGTCTTACTGAAGGCTGATCAGATCGGCATCAAAGACACGTTGGCCTGCAACTCATCCCATGGGGCTATCAACATGCGCCCATCACGTTGAAGTAGTCCAGCCGACTCTAACATCGCCACGTCATGGTGCACATTCTTGTAATCGCGCTGGAGAGCCTGCGATAGTTCACGCACATTTCCAGCACCATGCTGGCGCACATGCCGCAACAGTTCCAACCGGCGCGGGGACAGTGCTTCCAGCATGGTTTGCACATCCAAAAAAGTCACATGGGTCTCTTCTACCTGCTCGCCAGATACTGCACGGTTCCATGCGCCAGCAAAGCGCTTGCCCATGTCGGCCAAACTGCCGACGCTAACTTGGACTTTATTCGCCGGGATCATTTTTAACCCTTTCAACATCCGCCAAAAAGTCTTCAACCAACCTCTCGGCACTTTCAAACTTGTACCTGGATTCAACCCCATCCACATGCCTGTGATCACCTTTGCCACGTTCGTTGTCGTAGCCGATGACCCGCTGTCCATTGCGCCCATAGAACAAGCTGTACTTCAGCCCATGGGCACGCTCTGATGATGTCATTGGCAATTGCCAGATGGTCATTTCAACGATGGCGCCATCCGGAAGCACAGCCTTGTCATAAAAAATCCGCATCGCCTTCATATGGTTAATCTAACCATAATATTTTGTGGTGTCAAACAGCCCGAATTGCCGACAGGAACGACTGCCAGCAGTCGCTTGCAGTGCGCGCCGCTAATTCTTGCCAAGATCAGCCAAGGCAGCGCGCAAGGCCTGCGGCAGCGGCGTCACTGGCTGCTTGCCAATGATCCCGGCCAGCTTGTCGCCGGCGATGGCGTGCGGCGTGCGCAACAGGTACTGCATCTCGGCCAGTTCGCGAAACAGCGGCACGGCAAAGCCCAAGGCTTTGAACAGCCACCAGGGCATGGCGCCGATCTTCAGACTTTGTCCGGAGTTCAGCCAGCCCTTTTCCAGCGCCACGGCCTGCATCAGCTGCGCCCAATCGGCACCCGTGAGCTGGTGGCCGGCAAAGCCGAAGCTGCTGTGCAGCGGCAGTGCGTCGGGGCTTTGTGCCAACCGCTCGGCCACGGCGACAAAGCTCGCGGCCAGATCAGGCAGGTAGGCCCAAGGCGTGGCCACATCCATGGGGCCGGGATATGTCATCTTGCCTCGCGTTATGTCCTTGGCCAGTGCCAGATCAAACCAACTGCCCGTGCCGCTGCCAAAGAAGTCCCCGGCACGGATCACCACGCTGCGCACCGGGCTCTGCAGCAGCCGCTGCTCCAGCGCCACCCGAATCTGGCCCTTGCGCGTGGTCGGCTGCTGAGGCGTTTCCTCGGTTAACAGCGCCGGCATTGCAGCGCCGTAGTTGTAGACATTGCCGGGGAACATCAGGCAGGCACCCAGCGCCTGCGCCACGCCGATGGCTGCGTCCATCAGCGCCGGCGCCTCTTTGGCCCATTGGGGATAGGGCGGGTTCAGCGCGTGCACCACAACGCTGGCGCCGCACGCAGCCTGGATCAACCCGGCCTGGTCCGTCAGCTCGATGGGCAGCCACTGAACGCCGGCCAGGCTGGCCGAACTGCCGGGGCGGATCTGGCCCAGCACCTTCCAACCGGCTTGAGTGAAGGCGCGTGCCGCAGCCAGACCAAAGCGCCCGCGGGCACCGAGGATGAGTACAGTGGGTTTCACGAAAGTCTCCAGAAAGTGACCCGGGAACGCGGCTCCGGTTGAAACCGTCCATCCGAGGGATCGATGCCCTGATTGTCAAAGCCGGATGAGCAATCCACAATTAGCCAAATATTCACAACAGCTATTCATTTATGAATAGCCAATTAACATGCAATCCGACTTTGACTGGCGCCTGGTGCGCTGTTTCCTCGCAGCGCTGGATCACGGCAGCCTGCTGGGTGCAGCACGCGCACTGCGTTCCAGCCAGCCGACCATGGGGCGCAGGCTGGCGGAACTGGAAACGCAGCTCGGCGTCGTGCTGTTTGAGCGCACCGGGCGCGGCCTCAAGCCAACTGCCACGGCGCTGCAACTGGCCGAGTCGGCCCGCGCCATGGAGTCGGGGGCGCTGCAACTTCAGCGCAGACTGACGCTCGCCCAGTCCGCCGTGACCGGCAGCGTGCGCATCTCGGCCAGCCAACCGGTGGCCTGCCTGCTGCTGCCACGCCTGCTGACGAAGATGCGCCAGCACCTGCCGGAAATTCAGGTGGAGCTGGTGTCGAGCAACGCTGTAAGCAACCTGCTGCGCCGCGAGGCCGACATCGCCATGCGCATGCTGCGCCCGGAGCAGTCCACGCTGGTGGCAAAAAAGATCGGCGAAGTGCAGATGGGGGTCTACGGACACCGCAGCTATCTGGCGCGGCGAGGGACGCCCAAAAACGTGGAAGACCTGCTGGGCCATGAACTCATCGGCAACGACGCGGATGAGACCATCATCCGCGCCGCACGCACACTGGGGCACGCGCTGGACCGACAGGCCTTCTCGCTGCGCAGCGACGACCTGATGGTTCAATGGCATGCCGTCTGCGCCGGCTACGGACTGGGATTTCTGGGGCAATACCAGGCGCACGGCCAAACCGACTTGCTGCGCGTCTTGCCCGCGCTGAAAATTGCACCGCTGCCGATGTGGCTGGCCGTGCACCGAGAGATCCGCAGCAGCCAGCGCATCCGGGCGGTCTTTGACTATCTGGCCCAGGAATTGCCCGGGATGTTGTGAAGCGCCGGGCCGCAGGCTTCAAGAATCCAGCGCTCATTGACCAGACCGGCCATCGCGAATCTCCGAATTCGGGCGGATAACGCTCACGGAGCTTGAACCACGGTCTCGTCATTGCGAGCCGCTACTGCGGCGTGGCAATCCATGAATTCAGGGGACATGGATTGCTTCGGTGCGCTCGCAATGACGGGTGATTCAGTCAGGCATTACGAAACCACAATAATCCGTGACCATCACTGGAAACTGGCGCCTAACGTTTGGCTTTGATGGTGAGGATGCGATCGACGTTAACTTGGAAGATTACCACTGAGAAATGAACATGAACTCGTTACGAAACCCCAAACGCAGGCCAACGCATCCTGGCGCAGTCCTGCTCGAAGACGTCTTGCCTGGCCTGGGCATATCGCAAGTGAAACTTGCGGAACTGATGGGCGTGAGCAGGCTCACGGTGTCACAGTTACTCCATGAGCACCGTGGCCTGTCCGCGGAAATGGCAATGCGCCTTGAGAAGCTGCTGGGAACCTCGGCCGAGAGTTGGCTGCGCATGCAGGAGGCGGTGGACTTATGGGAAGCGCGCCAGCAACCGGAGAGGTTTGAATCAATCAAGCGAATGCAGCCGATGGCTGCCGCGGCATAGGCAAGTTTTCGAAATTGCCTGCCTGAGGGTTTGACGTGGCGCAAAGACGGCACGGGTCAAAGGCGCATCATGAAACCGTGGTTCAGCACCCTGCTACGCAATATGTGCGGCGTCGCCAGCCACCCATCAGGAGAGACTCCATGAAGACCAGCACCTCGACCCCCTTCAAACAAACACTGCTAAAGCAACGCGAAGCCCTGATGCAGCAACTTGAACAACTCCGCGGCGGTAGCAACCGGGTTGACGCCGCCAGCGAAATCCTGTCTCAACAAGGCGACCCGCACGCCCAGGTCTTCAGCGAACGCGAGTTGGAACTCATCCTGGATGACCGCGAGACTGCGGAAATTCGGGCGATTGATGCGGCACTGGAGCGCATCGAGGCTGGCACTTTTGGTCAATGCGTTGACTGCGGCGTGCTGATTCCGGAGCAGAGACTGCGGGTGGCGCCGGAGGCGGCGCGGTGCGTGGGGTGCCAGGAAAAGTTTGAACAGTCAGCTGGCCCCGTCTGATCTGGCACCGCGGTTATGTGGCCCGGTCGGCCAAGAACGCGGCATAGGCGAGGGACAGGCCATCAAGTAGATTTGTTTTTGCCCGCCAGCCCATAAGCTGCAACTTTCCGACGTCCATCAATTTTCGCGGCGTCCCGTCGGGCTGGGACGGGTCGAATTCGACGTCGCCAGCGAAGCCAGTAACTTTACGTACGGCTAGCGCCAACTCGTGAATTGTCACATCCTCGCCAACGCCAACATTCACCAATGGCGGTTCGAAACACCCGGTCTTTGATTCGTCCTTGCCAAGCAGGCTCTGGTACTTCTCGTCCGGCAGGTTCATCAAATGGATACAGGCATCGGCCATGTCATCGCTGTACAGGAACTCGCGTCGGGGGTTGCCGCTGCCCCATACCTTGACAGTCGCATCGCCACGCACTTTGGCTTCATGGAACTTGCGCAGCAGCGCCGGGATAACGTGGCTGTTCTCCGGATGGTAGTTGTCACCAGGGCCGTAAAGGTTGGTCGGCATCGCCGCCAGGAAGCGGGTTCCGTACTGTCGGTTGTAGCTCCAGCACATCTCGATGCCAGCGATCTTCGCAATGGCGTAGGGTCGGTTCGTCGGCTCCAGGGGCCCAGTTAGCAGACACTCCTCTTTCATCGGTTGCGGAGCCAATTTAGGATAGATACAGCTGGACCCGAGAAACAACATCCGCTTGACGCCGTGCACGTATGCGGCGTGAATCACATTGCTCTGAATCATCAGGTTCTCGCGTATGAAGTTCGCGGGGTACGTGTCATTGGCGTGAATGCCGCCAACCTTGGCCGCAGCGAGGAACACGTAATCCGGCTTTTCCATTGCGAAGAATTGATCGACGCCAGAAGTCTCAAGGAGATCAAGTTCGGCGCGGCTGCGCTGAACCAATTGACGATAGCCCGAGGCTTCCAGTGCGCGTGTTATCGCAGAACCCACCAAGCCCCGATGCCCTGCGACATAAATTTTGGCGTTCTTGTCCATGGGTCCTATTCGCTATGGTCGTACACGGCAAACCCGTGTTTCTTGATAAGCTCGTCGCGTTCGGCACTTTTCAGATCCTCCCGAACCATCTCCTCCACCAACTCGGCAAAGGTTGTCTTAGGTGTCCATCCCAACTTGGCCTTGGCCTTGCCAGGATTGCCCAGCAATGTTTCGACTTCTGTGGGGCGAAAATAGCGCGGGTCAACGCGCACGATGCTGTTGCCCTTGGCGTCGGTACCGACCTCGTCCACCCCCTCACCATTCCAGGTGATGGCAATGCCCAGTTCAACGGCCGCGGCGTTGACAAAGTCGCGTACGCTGTATTGCACTCCGGTCGCTATGACGAAGTCCTCAGGATTTTCCTTCTGCAGCATCAGCCACTGCGCCTCGACGTAGTCCCTGGCGTGCCCCCAGTCGCGCAGCGAAGCCAAGTTTCCGAGGTAGAGGCAGTCTTGAAGTCCGAGTTTGATGCGCGCCATGGCGCGTGTAATCTTTCGTGTCACAAAAGTTTCGCCGCGCAGAGGACTTTCATGGTTGAACAGGATGCCGTTGCAGGCATACAGACCGTAGGCTTCACGATAGTTCACCGTGATCCAGTAGGCATAAAGCTTAGCTACAGCATAGGGACTTCTCGGGTAAAACGGAGTCGTCTCGCTTTGCGGCGTTTCCTGCACAAGGCCATACAGTTCCGAGGTACTGGCCTGGTAGAAGCGCGTCTTTTTTTCCAGGCCGAGAATTCTTATGGCTTCCAATATTCGCAGTGTGCCCATGCCGTCAGCATTAGCGGTGTATTCGGGCGTATCGAAGCTCACGGCCACGTGACTCATGGCGCCAAGGTTATAGATCTCGTCTGGTTGCACCTGCTGAATGATGCGAATCAGGTTGGTCGAGTCCGTGAGATCGCCATAGTGAAGGACGAAATTCCGATGCGAGACATGCGGATCCTGGTACAGGTGATCGATCCGATCCGTGTTGAAAAGGGAAGCACGTCGCTTGATGCCGTGAACAATGTACCCCTTGGCAAGCAAGAACTCGGCAAGGTAAGCGCCGTCCTGGCCGGTGACACCGGTGATAAGGGCTGTTTTTGTCATTTGGAGGCACCTTGCCGGTAAAGTGATTCTTGGTATTGCGCCAATAGTTCAACCCGCTTTACTTCACTCATTCCCAACATCCAGTCCGATGAATTCGTCGGGATACCAAGCGTAGTTCACGTGCGGGATAACATTGTCGGATTTCAGGGTCTTGGCGGGGCAGATCACCTGTTTCTTCGGATTCGGGTTCAAAAACGCACCCCAAAACCCGAATGACGAATTAGCGATGATGTTGTGATCGCACAGCGACATGGCGCACATATCCACAATGGGCGACGGCGCGTTCGAATAGAAGACATTGCTCTTGTCGGCAAAGGCCTCGCGGCACCACGGCAGGTCATCGGAAAAAACCAGGTAGTTGACCTTTGCATCATCAAAATAAGCGAACGCGGCTGCGTAATAGTCCGGCGTCACATTGATGAAGACACCATTGAGGTAATCGTCACGCCTCACATGCACGGCGACTACCTGGCGTGCGTCGACGCGGGCTTGGGCAACGACCAATTCTGCCAATCGGATATCTGCTGTGTCAAAGCGGTACAACTGCGTCACTTCGCGGCGCAATGGGTACCAGTATTTGTAGGAAATGAACAGGCCCGTGAAGTTGTAATTGCCTGCCGGGTCAAGACGAAAAACATTGGAGTCAACCACCACGTCTTTCGGTATAGGGTAGACGTACAAGACCTTGTCTTCTTCGCTCAGGTCATTGATGGAGACAAGTTCGAACGGCAGACCCTGGAAATGTTTGTGTAGTCGAAGGCCTTTACCCGCCTCAGCGTGTTCTTGAAAGAAAAGTATCCGATGGCCGGTGCGCCGTGCCACCGCATAGAGCGAAGCGAAGTGCCACATCTGTGAGCCCAAGTTTTCTGTCAAGCTCAGGCCCGTCATGGCGATGTATTTTTTGTTCACGTGGAGGATTCTCTCTACAAAGGCACCGCGTTGCCCGCGTCGTCAACTAGGGGTACATGTCCAACCAACCTTGCCGGATTGCCCGCGATGATGGACAGCGCCGGTGCCTCGAACGAAGGCTGCACCACGCTGCCCGCGGCGATCACGCAGCCATTTCCTATGCGGCACCCTTTGAGCAACGTCACGCGCGAGCCGATGAAGACGTCGTCGCCGACCACGACCTGCATGGTCTTGCTGTCAGGCAGGTGACGCCGTCCGAGTTGCAGTTCATGGGCATTGGTGTCGAGCATCTGAAACTCGGTGCCAATCAGACAGCGCGCGCCGATGCGAAGCCCTGCACCCTCGGCAATCATTACCGCGCCGTTGTTGATCGTGGTGCGCTCGCCGATCTCGATCACGGCACCAGGGTTTCGTGCCTCAACGTAGCTGCAGCTATAGCTGCCGGGCGAATTGGTCCAGCCGAAGACCGTGCTGGACGCCAGCCGAATCAGCCCGAGCCCCTTGAAGACCGTGGGCGAGAGCAAATTCACCACAGGCCCCGCACCAGGTGTCGAGGCCACCACTTCAACGATCTGCTTATTCGAAACGTGGAAAAAATAGTGGATCAGCAGGCTGCGCACCAAAGACTCCAGCGCACCCGGCTCAGTGCCACTGATCAGCGCGGCGTAACGCTCAAGTTTGATGGCCATGGTCTAGAAACCATTTTTTTGATGAAACCCAGTCCATGCGTGCAGGAACGCAACTTCGGAGCCGGGGGCGTTCGACGCCAACAAGGGCAATATCTGACAAAAAACCTGCATATCTTCCTGCCCGGAATAGTACTGATTAATGACCGGCGCAATAATGCCGTAGCACTTGAGCGCCTGCTCAGGTGAGAGTTTGCCCACCCGCTGCCCTCCCATAGCCAAAGCCGCATAGGCCAAGATCCCGGCTTTCATGATGGGTCCATAGGTATTGGAAGAATTGCCTGTCCCCCCCGTCCGGAAATAGCCCAGATGGTCCTGCAAGTAACCTATGGGCGCACGCATGCTGGCGGCCAAAAAATAGCCCAGATCCCATAAGCCGGCATACGAGACCCCGCCGATCTCTGGTTTGAATAGCAACTCGATGGTGTTGCCGCGCATTACCGTATTGGAAAACTCACCGAACCAGTTCTTGCACTCGGCTACCGTCGTCATGAAAACCACGTCTGCATCCAGCGACAGGATCCGGTTAGGAGCGTTGACCACCGCCAGCGGAGGCGACTGGCCTGACAACAAGATGCCTTCCTCGTTTGCCACCCAGCGTGGACTGATGGAGCACGACAATGAGGCCGAGCCGTGGGCGACCAGGTGACGCTCATAAAACTCCGGGTAGACCACATCGTCGTCGAGCATCAGGTGCACCAGTTCCGAACGTCCGTCCCAAAGCCGCAACAGGTGTTTGAAATTCTCATAAGCCCCGGTCCGAGGGCCTTCAACCAGATCGATGGGCAGACCTTCCAGCAGGGGCCGGATTCGCTCTGAATACAAGGCCTGGCGAAACTCCCCGTTCGGGCTGTCGTCCGAAATCAGAATGCGCTGTGCCGGTCGGGTCTGGTAGCGCAGCGAACTCAGCAACTCAACCAGGTACTTGGGTTTGTAGGCCGGGATCAGGGTAACGATGTTCATGCTGCCGCACCAGAATTGGATTGCAGCGCCAGCACAGCCGCGCGCACTGCGGAGATCACTTGCCGCGTTTGCTCCTGCGTTTGAGTAGGGCCTATGGGAAGACTGAGCACTTCGCGGTGCATGGCTTCCGACATGGGCAAGGCACCGCGACCCAGACCCAGGAAAGCATAGGCAGGCTGCAAATGGGGCGCGACCGGGTAGTGGATGACCGTTCCGACACCGTCCGCAGCCAAGGCTTGGGCCAGCGCGTCGCGTTGCGGATGACGCACGACAAAGACATGCCATGCGCTTTGTGCATCCGAGGCCAAGGTGGGCAGACGCAGCATTGGGCTCAAATCGGCCAGCCCCTCCAGATACTGCTGTGCGATGGCCGCGCGGTGCTGGTTACCTGCCTCCAGCAGGGGCAACTTGGCACGCAGCAGCGCCGCCTGAAGCTCATCCAGCCGGGAGTTGAAGCCAACCTCCTCATTGTGGTACTTGCGCTGCGAGCCGTAATTGCGCAGTTGCCGAAGCCGTACAGCGAGCTTCGCGTCGTTGCTGGTGACGGCACCCCCGTCACCCAGCGCGCCAAGATTCTTCCCGGGGTAAAAGCTCCAAGCGACAGCATCACCGTGTGCGCCCAGTCGCTGTCCTCGATAGCTCGCACCATGTGCCTGGGCACCGTCCTCAAGCACACGCAGGCCATGGCGGCGCGCGATTTCGACAATTGGGTCCATTGGCGCAGGACGGCCATAGAGGTGCACCGGCATGACGGCCCGTGTTCGAGGCGTGATGGCGTCTTCAATGCGTGCCGGGTCAATGTTGAAACTGTCGGAGTCGGGCTCCACCGGCACCGGCGTGGCACCCACATGGGTTACCGCCAGCCAGGTGGCGATATAGGTATTCGACGGCACGATCACCTCGTCACCTGGGCCGATGTCCCAGGCGCGAAGCACCAGGCTCAGGGCATCCAGACCGTTGCCCACGCCGACGCAATGCGCTGCGCCGCACCAGGCGGCGTATTCGCTTTCGAACTGTTGCACCTCCTGGCCCAGCACATACCAGCCCGAGTCGAGCACGCGCTCGAAGGCCGCGAGCAGTTCCGCTCTCTGTGCCAGGTTAATGGCACGCAAATCGAGAAAGGGGATCATTTCAAACTCCATTCGTCGCTGCGCGGCGCGGGCCCATGCACGCGCGCCGGGTTGCCGATCCACAACTCGCCCGCGGGCACGTTCTTCGTGACAACGCTTCCCGCGCCTATCATCGCGCCGGCACCGATCTCCAAACCGCACAGCACGGTTGCATTGGCGCCGATCGAAGCGCCGCGACGCAATATCGTGGGACTGAAGGCAGCAGGCGGGCGGCGCGAGCGTGGGTACCTGTCGTTGCAAAAAGTGACGTTGGGGCCGATAAAGACATCGTCTTCGACGCGCAGGCCATCCCATAGCTGTACGCCGGGTTTGACCGTGACCCGATCGCCAACGATCACATCGTTTTCAATCAGGCACTGCGCATTGATGTTGCAGTCCCGCCCTATGGACGCCGCTTCAAGCACAACGCAGAACTGCCAGATGCGACTGCCGGTACCGACCCGCACTGTCTTCACATCGGCCAGTGGATGAATGAAGGCTGGCACAGCGGTCATACGGAGGTGTTCACAAGGCAAGCCAAAAATTCATCGTACTCGCGGATGTAGTCCGTCGGGTCGTAATGGTGCGAGGCAAAGACCATGAGCATGGCGTCAGCCGAATAATGGTATTGAACCCCCCAAGTCATGGGCGGCAGATAGAGGCCCCGATGCGGCGCATCCAGCAGCACTTCGACCTTGTGCTCCCCGTCGTCAGCGACCACCGCACAACTGCCCTGCAGACAAATCAGGAACTGATGACACTGGCGATGTGCATGTTCGCCACGCACCTCGCGGCTGGGCACGCCATAGACGACAAAGTAGCGCTTGGGTTCGAACGGGATCTGGCGATCAAACTCACCCACTGTGAGGTTCCCACGAAGGTCGGGCACGACCGAAAATTGGTGCACGGTCACGCCCTTAACCGACGTTGACTCCACCATGGGCTGCCCTGCCCCAGACAAAGGCTGCACGCGACGGTTCGCCTCATGCACGGTATCAACATAGCCCACGATGCTGGCCGGGTTGCCTTCGACGATGGCATTGGGCGGCACAGATCGTGTCACGACTGAACCGGGGCGCACCTCAGCCTTCGCGGCAATCACCACGCCGGGATAAATCGTTGAATTGGCGCCAATTCGAGCCATCCGCTTGACTCTGGTACCGATGCCAGAATGGCCATCCGACTGGTCCACGAAGACCACGTTGGCGCCGACATGCACGCCCTCGTCCAGACGCACACTGGAACCCACGTAGGCCCCACTTTGGATGACGCAGCCCGACCCGATGCCGGCCAGTGCGTCGACGTTGGCGCGGGGGTCTATGCGTGCCGGGTTGCCGGGGGACTGCTCATTCATGGTGTTCCACTTGAGTTTGATAAACAGGCCAATTCCGTGAGCCGAGCTTCGAGATGTTTCACGAACCGTGGTGTATCAAACAAGACACCGCCACTGCGCTCGCCCTCCAAATGGAGCCGCATACGAGCACATTCGGTGGGGTGCTGGGCCAGCCAAACAGCCTTTTCTTCGTAATCCGAAAGCTTGTAGGTGATCAGCTCTTCGAGTTTCGCGGCAGAGAGCAGGGCCCCGGCCATGCGTGAAGCAAACGATCGACCGGTGCAGGTCAGTACGGGCAAGCCCATCCAAAGTGCGTCGTTGGCGGTCGTTCCTGCGTTGAACGGAAAACTGTCAAGAAACAAATCTGCCACCTGATAGCGTGCAAGGTAGTCCGCCGGCGACACTCTTCTCGCAAAAATCAAGCGGGACAAATCAATGCCGCGAGCCTGTGCCTCCAGGCGCAGATTGTCTTCCGCCCAAGGGTTGTCGGCCAATAGCCAGAAGACGCTACCGGGCACGCGCTTGAGGATGTTCATCCAGACGTCAAAAACCTCGGGGGTGAACTTGTAGCTGTTGTTGAACGAGCAAAATACAAAGCCCTCTGCAGGCAGGCCACAGCTTTCACGTGTCGGCGTTGGCCCGACGGCGCGTTTTCTGTCGCTCACCTGGTAGACATCGGGCATATACAAGGGTTTTTCGGAGTAGTACTTTGCCTCGTGCTCCGGAATCAGGAATCGGTCGGCGATCACATAGTCGATGGACGGTAGACCTGTCGTTGCAGGTAATCCAAGGTAGGTGATCTGTATGGGAGCCGGGCGACAGGCCAGCAGGTTGGCCCGCGCCCCGGCCGTCTGCCCCTGTAAGTCGATCAGGATGTCGATTTCGTCCGCTCTGATCTGCTTCGCGGCATCCTCGTCCGACAACTGGTCGATGCGGGTAAAGTGGTCCATGGCGTCGATCACCCGCTGACGCAGTGCGGATCCATCTTGCGGACTCCAGCAATAGCCATAGACTTCAAATTGCTCTCGGTCGTGCAGTTCATACATCTCAACCGTCAACATGGACACCGGATGCAGGGAGAAGTCTGAAGAGCAGTAGCCGATCCGGATCTTTTTGTGACCATACCCTTTGGGATTTGCCAGCACAGGGGCATTGGCAATCACTTTTTTCTGCACAAACCGTCGTGCCGCGTCCAGTTGCGCCGCCGGGTCGTCGGAAATGCTCAACATCGACAAGGCAGACGTCGATTCCCGCATGAACGCTTCGCTGACGCGGGGCAACTTGGGGTAGACTGGCCATGCGCATTGTTTCTGCCGCAAGCTGACCCAGTGGTGCATGACATCGGCCTGGGCAGGGTCGATGGCAAGGCTTTTGGTCAGGTAGTACAGCGCCTCGTACATCTGTTTTTTGCTCTCCAGCACGCGCCCCAGGTGATTCAATGCCAGCAGAACCATGGGCTTGTTTTCTGCTTGGGCAGAGGAGATGTTCTGCTCTATCCAGCGCCACTCTGTCAGGGCCTGCTCCACTTGCCCGGCGCGCTCGAGCAGCGACCCCAGGTTAAGCCTTGGCTGGAGAAACAGCGGCGCCAGCTTGATGGCCTCGCGGTAAGCGGCCTCGGCGCCGGCTGAGTCCCCCAAATTGCTCAGGCTCGCACCCAGGTTGAAGTAGGCGGCATGCAAATAGGGGGATTGATTTCGCTTCACCCAGGTCTGGTACAGCACGGCAGCCAAAGGCCCCGACCCTTTTGCATCAAGCTTTGACGCAGCGTCAATCAGATGGGTGAAATCCAGTGTTCCCTGCCACGCGAGCAAGACATCATTTGCAAAATTTTTTTCGTCAGTCATAGATTGACAGTTCCGTGCATCGCCAAAATGGATTGCCGCGTCGCGATGCTCCTCGCAATGACGAGCCAACCACCAGCCATCGATAGGACAAAGGGTAGAAAACCTGCGTCATTTTGCCTCATGGCTCCCGAACAGCTTCGCTCATCCCCTTGGTGAGCGGCCACGCCAAGTAAGAAATCACCGACCGTTTTCCAACCACAATCTCAGCCGAAAGCGTCATGCCAGGCAGCAGCCTTGAACTATCGATCATATTCTTCAGATTGACCTTTTCCAGGGTCATGCGGCTCAAATAGTAGGCATCGGTCCCCGACTTGGATGCAGCATCGCGCCGAAATGCGTCCTCGCTGATGGTGCGAACCTTGGCCTCGAGCGTGCCGTGCTTTTGAAAGGGAAAGGCGTCCATCTTCAAGTGCACGGGATGTCCCAGCTTGATGTAACCAACGTCCACGGAATCGATGCTGACCTCGGCTTCAAGCGTCACGTTGAGTGGAACCAGCGTGAAAAACGTTTCAGCCTCCTTCACGATGGAGCCGGGCGACAACTTGGCGATTTCCAACACAACGGCGTCAACTGGCGCCACCAGGGTCACCAGCTTGGCGCGCTTGTCGGCCTTATTCAACTGCTCCTTGACCGAGTCACGTTCGCGCGACACGGAGAGCAAGTCTTCCATGGTTTTTTGCCGCCAGCCCTTTTCGAAAGCCATTTTTTCCGCCTCGAAAGCGCCCAGTTCGCGCCTGATTTCCTGCTCACGGCTGCCCACCATTTCAAGGTCTCGTTCGACTTCCTTGCTTCGCTGCTGCGCCTCAAGCAACTGCAAAGGCGCGCCGAACTTCTGGCTGACCATCTTTTCCTGCATGGCCTCGATTTCTTTCAGCGAGCGCAGACGGGAAGCAACATTTTTTTGATCTTGTCGATTGCTCGCCAGCGCGGCGCGCAACTTGGCCGCGGTCTCGCCCATTTTCATCTGCTGCGCCCGGTAGTTGGCCTTGCGCTCGGCGATCAAACTGGCCTGCAGTTGATCGTCAGCGCTAACGGCCAACTTCCCCTGCCCCGACTCCCCCGACAACTCCCGACCCAGCCCCAGCACCTGCGTCTCCAGACTTTCCAGACGCAAGCGCAGTTGTGATTCGTCGGCCTGGATGAAGGTCGCATCCAGCGTCGCCAGGGTATCGCCTTTTTTCACGACCTGACCGGTGCGCACGTCAACGCTCTTGATGATGGAGGTCTCCAGGGGTTGCACCACCACGTTCGGCAGCGGATTCACCAGCCGGCCTTGCGCAACCACCACCTGATCCAGTTGGGATACACAGGCCCACACGCCAAAAGAAGCAAAAGCCAGCAGCAAGACATGCATGGTCACCTGGGCGAAGCGCGGCACCGGGCTGCGCTCGATTTCATCGGCGTCCGGCAGGTATTCAATGACGGTCTTTCCCTTGGCGGCGCTTCTGCCTTTCAGGGAGAACCAACGCTTCACAGGTGGCTTGTCTGTTGGTTCCATAGCTGTTGGTAAGTTTCGCAGCGCGTGAGCAATTCGCTGTGTTTGCCGCTGTCCACCAGTCGTCCCTGCTGCATGACCAGAATGGAATCGGCATTCACCAGCGTGGAAAGCCTGTGGGAAATCATGATGACGGTGCGACCCACAGCGATGCGAGACAGGTTGCCGATGAAGATGGCTTCGCTTTCCGGGTCCAAAGCGCTGGCTGCTTCGTCCAGCACCAGGATGCGCGGTTTGGTCAGCAGGGCCCGCGCAATCGACAACCTTTGCTTCTGTCCGCCGGAAAGATTGGAGGCGTTTTCCTCCAGGAAGGTGTTGTAGCCCTGCGGCATGCGCTCGATGAACTCGGCCGCGCCTGAAGCTTCCGCTGCCGCCACGATTTCCTCGAAGGTGGACTCTGGTTTGGCCGCGGAAATGTTCTCGCGCACGGTGCCGCGAAACAGAAAGTTTTCCTGCAGCACGACGCCAATTTGCCGTCGCATATGCGCCAGTTCAATCTCACGCGCATCGGTTCTGTCGAAGCGCATGACCCCTTCCTGTACGGCGTACAGGCCCTGAATCAGCTTGGTCAGTGTGGTCTTGCCGGAGCCGCTGCGTCCGACAATGCCAACGACAGTGCCGGCCGCGATGGTGAAACTGGCTCGGTCCAGTGCCGTGACGCTGGATCCTGGGTACCTGAATGTCACGTTGTCAAAGGAAATTTCCCCTGCCAATTCCGGGCGCAAGCCACCGGCGCTGGCGCGCCCCTCGGAGGGCCGGTTCATGACCTCACCCAACATACGCACCGACAGTGCGGTTTCCTGATACTCGTTGACCAATGCAACGATCGCAATGAGCGGGGAGACGACGCGTCCGGTGATCATCTGAAAGCCGATCAACGCGCCGACGGTCAGGGTCTGTTCGAACACCTCCTGCGCACCCACGACGATGATGACCACGGGCAACAGTTTGCCCAAGAAATCCGTGATCGCGTTGCCGGTAATGGATATTTTCCCCACGCGGAAATGCATGTTGATGGCCTGTGCCGAGCGCTGATCCCAGAGACGGCGCTGCGTGGGTTCGATCGCCAGCGCTTTCACGGTTCGCATGCCGTGTATGGTCTCCACCATCATGGACTGGCGCTCACCTTCGGCGCGGTAAAGGTCGTTCAGACGCCGCTGAAAGGTTGGCACCATGGCCATCACCACACCGCCGATGGCAAAGGTGAACACCAGAGTTATCAGTGCCAACTTGACCGAATAGGTGAACAAAATCGGCAAAAAAATCAGCAGCGATGTTGCGTCCAGTGCCGTGAAAAACATGCGTCCGGTGAGGAAGGCACGTATTTTTTCCACCTGCTGCATGTGACGGGTGATGACCCCTGCCGTCGTGGTCTCGAAATAGTCGATGGGCAGCGACAACAGGTGCGCAAAAGTACGGCGCGTCAACCGAATATCGATTTTGTTGGAGGCGGAAAGCGTAAGGATTTGCCGCAAGAACCCGAACATCGAGTCAAACACCAGGGCGATGACAATGCCCACGCCCAGCACCGTCAGAGTCGACAGACTTTGGTGCACCAACACCTTGTCGATCACCAACTGGAAGAAAATTGGCGAAGCCAGTGCCAGGAAATGCATGGCGATGGCGGCAATCGCAATGTCGCGCAGTGCCGCTTTCTGCTTCATGATCTCCGGAATGAACCAGCGAAAACCGAAGGGTTGACTTTCTTCAGCCACAGCGAACAGGCGCTTCATCAGAAACACGTCGCCCTGCCACAGGCTGCAGAACTTCTGCCGGTCAAGCAGCAAAACTTCTGTGGGGTTGTCCGCCAAAGGGTTCAGGATGGCGACCTGCCCCTCGCCCTGGGTTGACGCGGCCATGACGATGACGCAGTTGCCGTCGTTCATGCGGGCGATCAATGGAAAGACCCCGCCCTGCGCCTGCAGGCCTTCCCAGGTGAACTTGTCTTGCTTGGCCTTGAGTCCAATATCGGACGCGATGCGCAGCACAGTGGCCGGCGTCGGCTCCTCGGCCACCAAGGCGTAATCCTCGATCAGGCGCTCCGGATTCACCTGCAATCTATGATGCTGGGCGATCGCGGCGATGCACTGAATTGTGGAGTGGGGAAATCTCTCGGCCATGGTTGCTAGTACTGACGGTGTACTTGCCATTTCAGCATGACCGCCCCCGAGCCGATCCGATCAATAGAGGCCAATTCACGGCCTTACTCCCACCGACCCGTGTTGCGGGTACCGTCTACTTGCCACCCGTCGCCAGGAAACCGTTGCTGACTGGATCAGGCAAACCCGGCAGCGTCATGGACTTGCCGGGAGTTGCGACGGCACCAGTCGCACTGCCGAGCAGATTGCCACTGGCGTCAAACTGCTTCATGACGTCGGCCATGCTGCGCACGGCCACAGAAGCGGTCGTCGGTGCCGCCAGGACCGCGATCGCGACCTCCAGTTTCGGTGCAAACAGGGTCTCACCCGCGGTGCCCGAGGCTTCAAATGACCCCATGGCGTGCGCCATGCTGCTGACGCGCGAACGCAAATCGCCGTTCGCGGGAATCGGCGCGGCAGATATCAGGTCCGACGCCAGAGTTATCAGATCCACACTTGGTGCAGCAACGAGAGGATTGGAAGCTGCAGCCGCAGGGATGGCGGCCAGCGCCGTTATCGCCTGTTCAACTGCCACACTGTCCGTCGCAGTCTGATCGACAAAATCCGGCGCGGCGCTGACGCTGGGCTTCGTGGTAAACCACACGTCTGCTGCCGCATGCGTGGCGCCATCTGCGGTTTGATAGCTGGAGATGAGTCCCAGCAGATTGCCGTTGTCCATGGCCGTTCCGGCCGTAGCTTGCAGGTCAAGCTGTGTGATCCCCAACGACGCCAGTGTCTTCAACTCGCCCCCCTGGCTCAAGCCGTCGGAGTTGGCGTCGACCCATACCCGCAAGTCGGCATAAACAGTGTCAGCGCTGCTGATAACGCCATCGTGGTTGCTGTCCAACTCGCGCAGGGCTGCATAACCATCTGGCGCAGTCGCGCCGCTGGCCAGCCTGGTCGACGTGCCAAACAGTTCGGCTCCGTCGTTGATGACGCCATCGTGGTTGCGGTCCAGCACCAGCAGGCCATCCCCAGGCGCCACCCAGCCTGTGTTGACGGGTTGCCCCGTGGCCTGCAGGTCAAACTTCACCCCGGCAGTGACGTTCAACGTATTCACTCCGTTGCCATTCAGATCCAGGATGATGGGCGAGGCAGCGGTCAAATACGAGGTCTTTGAGCCCAATGCCGCGGTCTGACTGGTGGTCAGCGCCATGACCTGCGTCCCTGTCAATGCAGTCAACTGGTCGGTGGTCAGGGCCACAACCTGCGCAGTCCTCAGCGCTGCGACGTCCGCCGTTCCAAGGGCCACCACCTGCAGTGTGTTCAACGCTGCAATGCCCGCAGTCGTCAGCGCCTGCACCTGATCCGCGCTCAACACCGCAATCCCGGCTGTGCTCAGGGCCACCACCTGATTTGTCTTCAACGCAGCGATGTCGACCGTTTCCATCGCCGCCACCTGGTCCGAACTCAGCGTTGCCACATCAGTGGTGCTCAATGCCCTGACCTGGGCGGTCGTCAACGCCACGACCTGGTCAGGCGTCAATGCGGCCATCTGCGCCGTCGTCAAAGCGGCAATGCCAGCCGTCGTCAGCGCCTGCACCTGATCTGCGTTCAGCGCCGCAATTCCGGCCGTGCTCAGAGCCACCAGCTGATTGGTCTTCAGCGCCGCGATGTCGACCGTTTCCATGGCGGCCACCTGGTCCGACCTCAACGTTGCCACGGCAATGGTGCTCAATGCCCTGAACTGAGCAGTCGTCAAGGCTACGACCTGGTCAGGCGTCAAGGCGGCCACCTGCGACGTCTTCAACGCGGCGATGCCCGCCGTCGTCAGCGCCTGCACCTGATCCGCGCTCAATATCGCAATACCGGCCGTGCCCAACGCCGCCACTTGGGCCGTCTTCAGCGCCGCGACATCGACCGCCTCCATTGCGGCGACCTGATCGGTGCTCAAGGTCGCGACGCCGGCCGTCGTCAAGGCCCGCACCTGGGAAGTCGTCAATGCAAGCACCTGATCAGGGGTCATGGCTGCCACCTGGTCTGTGTTCAAGGCCGCGATATCCGCAGTGGTCAACGCCTGCACCTGGTCTGCGCTGAGTATCGCGATGCCGGCAGTTGTCATGGCCGATACCTGGGAGCTTGTCAACATGGCAATGTCGGCAGTTTCAATCGCTGCCACCTGGTCCGTCCTGAGCGCTGCGACCGCGGCCGTACTCATTGAGCTCACCTGGGCTGTGGTAAGCGCCACAATCTGCGCCGCGCTCAGCGCCACCACCTGCGTCGTCGTAAGAGTCGCCACCTGATCATTGGTGAGCGCCGCCACCTGCGCGGCCTTCAGCGCCGCAATTTCCCCAGTGGACAGGGCCAGCAACTGGTCCGTGCTGAGTGTCGCCACAGCGGACGTGGTCAGCGCAGCCACCTGTGCCGTCCTCAACGCAGCGATGTCGGCCGTTTCCAACGCCACCACCTGATCCGTGGTCAGCGCTGCCATGCCCGCCGTCGTCACGGCATTGGCTTGGGCAGTCGTCAAGGCCACAATCTGGTCAGTCGTGAGAGCCGCCACCTGGGCGGTCTTCAGCGCTGCGATATCCCCAGTGGACAAAGCCAGCAACTGGTCCGTACTGAGTGTCGCCACGGCGGTCGTGGTCAGCGCCGCCACCTGTGCCGTCCTCAACGCAGCGATATCGGCCGTTTCCAACGCCACCACCTGGTCCGTGGTCAGCGCCGCCATGCCCGCCGTCGTCACGGCACTGGCCTGGGCCGTCGTCAACGCAACGATTTGGTCTGTGGTGAGTGCCTGTAACTGGGTGGTCTTCAAGGCCGCGACATCTGCAGTGCTCAACGCCTGCACCTGGTCTGTCGTGAGTGCGGCCACGCCGGCTGTCACCAACGCCGCCACTTGTGAAGTCTTCAATGCTGCGACCCCGGCCGTGCCAATCGCCACCAACTGCGCAGCACCCAGAGCCGCCACACCTGCCGTCGGCATGGCATTCAGCTGTGCGCTCGTCAGTGCCATCATCTGGTTCGTTGTCAAGGCCGCTACCCCAGCCGTCGTCAGTGCGGCAAGCTGCGCGGTCTTCAAAACGGCCACGCCCGCCGTACGAATCGCCGCCACCTGGGATGTGCTCAGCGCGGCCACGCCTCTCGTGCTGATGGCCGTCACCTGGATCGTGCTCAGCGCAGCCACTTCGCTGGTCGTCAGTGCCGTCACTTGAGCCGTGGTCAGCGCACCGATCTGGTCCGTCGTCAGGGCGGCCAATTGAGCAGTCTTCATGGTGGTGATGTCTGCAGGTGTCAGTGCCTGCACCTGGTCCGTACTCAGGGCTGCGACACCCGCCGTCGTCATCGCAATCCACTGAGATGTCCTAAGTGCTGCAACATCGATCGGCTCCATGGCGGCGATCTGGGCCGTACTCAGAGAAGCCACTTCAGCTGTTGTCAGTGCCATCACCTGGGCCGTCGTCAAGGCCACGATCTGATCCGAGGTGAGCGCCACCAGTTGGTCCGTCCTGAACGCCGCAATTTCTGCGGTCGTCAATGCCTGCACCTGATCGGTCGTCAGGGAAGTCACACTCGCTGTCGTCAAGGCAGTCAACTGCGAAGTCTTCAGCACCGCGACATCGTCTGTGGTCAAGGCAGCAGTCTGGTCGTTGCTCAGCGCGGCCACGCCAGCCGTCGTCAGTGCCTGCATCTGGGCCGTCGTCAAAGCTGCCACCTGCGCCGTGGTGAGCGCCGTGACTTGACTGGTCTTCAACGCCTCGATGTCCAATGTCGTCAGCGCTTGGACCTGATCGGTGGTCAAAGCCGCAACGCCGGCCGTGGTCAACGCCGCCAGTTGAGAAGTCTTCAGCACCGCGACATCTACCGTCTCCAGCGCCGCCACCTGATCAGTGCTCAGCGCGGCCACACCGGCCGTGGTCAACGCCTGCACCTGAGCCGTGGTTAAAGCAACCACCTGAGCCGATGTCAGGGCTGCCGCCTGAACGGTCAGCAACCCAGCAATATCGGCAGTCGTCAGCGCCTGCACCTGATCGGTGGTGAGTGCCGCAACACTGGCAGTAGACAGTGCCACAACCTGATCGCTGCTCAGGGCCGCCACCTGGGCGGTCTTTAATGCGGCCAGATTAGACGTCGGCAAGGCTAACATCTGGTCTGTGCGCAATGCCGCAACACCTGCCACGGTAAGTGCCGCCACCTGCGCCGTGGTCAACGCCATCACTTGGTCCGTCGTGAGCGCGACAACCTGGGTGGTCATCAAGGCGGCCATGCTGGCCGTTCCGATCACCGCCACCTTATCCGTATGCAGCACGACGAGGTCTGCCGTGGTCATGGCCGCCACTTGGGGCCCTCGCAGGGCGGCTATCTGCGATGTGCTCAAGGCCATCACCTGGTCTGTGCCGAGCGCCGCGATATCGACGGTGGTGATCGCCGCCACCTGAGCCGTCGTCAAGGCAATTATCTGTTCTGTTGTCAGCGCCGCTGCCTGTGCGGTCTTCAGCGCCGCCACAGCAGTGGGCGTCAACGCCCGCAGTTGGTCGGTAGTCAAAGCCACGACCTCCGACGTCGTCAGTGCAGCCAGTTGGGTGCTCAGCAAGGCTGCCACACCTGCAGTTCCAATGGCGGTCAGCTGTCCGGTGCTGAACGCGACCAGGCCAGCTGTCGTCAGTGCACTGACCTGTACCGGCGTCAAGGCTGCCACCTGGGCCGTCGTCAGCGCAGCCACGCCCGCGGTGGTCAGCGCCATCACCTGCCTCGTCGTCAACGCCGCCAAGTCGACCGTTTCCATCGCGACGATCTGCGCCGTGCTCAGCGCGACCAAGCCCGCTGTCGTCAAAGCCGCCACCTGATCCGTGGTGAGCGCCACGATTTGATCTGAGCTCAGCACTGTCACTTGGTTCGTCTTCAACGCAGCAATGCCCGATGTTGTCAGCGCCTGCAACTGGTCTGTGCTCAATGCTGCCACACCTGCGGTGGACAGCACTGCGACCTGGGCTGCTTTCAGTGCAGCCATGTCACCAGCGTTAAGTGTCACCACCTGCGCCGTACTGAGCGAGGCAACGCCGGCAGTTGTGATCGCACCAACTTGCGACGAGGTCAACGCGGCCACTTGAGCCGTACGGAGTGCTGCAACACCTGCGGTCGTGAGCGCGGTCACTTGGGCCGTCGTGAGCGAGGCGATGTCCACCGTCTCGATCGCCTGCACTTGTTGCGTGTTCAGCGCGGCCAGGCCCGCTGTGGACAGCGCCGAGATCTGGTTCGTCTGCAAGGCCACGATCTGGTCTGTCGTCAAGGACGCCACTTGCGCCGTCTTGAGTGCGGCCACTCCGGCCGTCGTCAGCGACTGGATCTG
>CAIKVZ010000127.1 GCA_903830985.1 uncultured beta proteobacterium | reverse complement strand
GTGCCGTTCTGATGCCGACATGCTGGCCGACGCTGCCGCCGGTCACGCCGTCAACGCGATATTCCCTAACGATGAAACCCTGGCTCGCCAAAAGCGCGGGCTGAAAGCCATATTTACGCGCTTTCTCACAGCCGCTAACAGCCGGGTCGATTCGGTAAAAAATCCCGCAGGCCAAGCAGGGGCAAACCGAATTCGCTCATCAAGGAGACGTCAATTGAAATCAGCACGCGCGCAATATCCCCAGTGGGCCTACAACATGATGCCGTACCTCTACGCGCTCAGCGGGTTGACGATCATGCTCGCCGTGCAAGGCGTTGTTGCCTATTCCACGGGAATTGTCCTGATGGCAGTCGGTGGGCTGGTGTGGACCTGGCGCAACAGCTATCGCCGTGCCTTCGCGCGCAGCAAGGGGTACATCGAGGCGCTGGACTGGTCCGATCTGGATGTCCCGGTCAGCGGTCCTGTGCAGATTTCCTGGCGCAGTTCCTACGAATGCGGGCAACCGGTGCTGGATGCCCAGCACCGTCGCCTGTTTGGCATGAGCAACGAATTTTGCACGGCCGTTCTCGCTGGCGCACGCCAGCCCGAACTGGCGGGACTTCTGGACAAGTTCGTCATCGAGATGGACCAGCATTTTTCCACCGAACACGCCTTGCTGGCCGTCACGAATCAGCCGATTTCCCCGAAGCATCGCGAACAGCATAGCGCCCTGCTGGGCAAGGCCGCTATGCTGCGCGAACGATTTCATCGCGGTGAAGGCACGGTGCGGGAAGTCGTGGACTTTCTGGTGTTTGAAGTGGTCATGGACCACATCGCCAATGAGGAATTGGATTTTCAGGGTGTCGCGAAGAAGGCGCCGCGCAAAGCCGTCCCGATGAAGGATGTCGCACTTGAATTGCAGTTCAAGTTGGCGCGGGAGGCTGCGCTGCAACCCGCACCGAATTCCCGCCACACCATGATTTACCGGGAGCGCGAGAAGGCGATCGAGTCGGATTGGCAGCGCCATGTGCTGGATCGCGCGACCGAAACTTCTGCCATGTAGTGGCCAGGAGAACGCTGGACATCCGGCATTGCGCTTCAGAACCAGCCAAACACGGCGCCGGGCATGCCGTGCAGCGGCTGAAACTTCTGCCCGCGCACCCCGAGTAAGGTCTCCGGCATTTTTGTCCGACCCGGTTGACGGTAGCGCAACACCTACGATACTTGCTGCTTCCATCTCAATCCACGCCCGCACATGACGCCCCACGCTACCCGACTCAAGGTGCTCAGTGCCGGAATTTTCAGCCTGATTCTGGCGCTGGGCGTGGCCCGCTTTGCCTACACCCCGCTCTTGCCACTGATGCAACAGCAGGCCGGTCTGGGTGTGGCCGCCGCCGGTTGGCTGGCCGCCATCAACTACGCCGGGTATTTGAGCGGTGCCCTGATTGCCTCGCGTATCAGCAGCCTGGTGCTCAAGGATAGGCTCTACCGCATCGGCATGGTGCTGGCCATTGTCAGCACGCTGGTGATGGGCTTGAGCACGAACCTGGTGGTGTGGGCGCTTTCGCGCTATGTGGCGGGACTGACCAGCGCCGCCGCCATGCTGCTGGGCACGGGACTCATCATGAACTGGTTGATCCGCCACAACTTGCGCAGCGAGTTGGGACTGCACTTTGCCGGCATTGGGCTGGGCATCGCTGGTTGCGCTGGCGCAGTGATGCTGTTCACGCCCGCGTTTGACTGGCGCGAGCAATGGTTTGCGTTTACCGCACTGGGCTGCCTGCTGCTGGTGCCGGCGCTGCGCTGGCTGCCACCGCCCGACACCAGTGGCCTCACCACCAGCGGCCAGAAAATGCAGGACAAGCCACCGAGCCCGCTGTACTTGCGGGTCTTCATGGCCGCCTACTTTTGTGCCGGATTTGGCTATGTGGTGAGCGTGACCTTTATTGTCGCCATCGTGAACCATTTGCCCGGCTTGGCGGGCCAGGGCAATCTGGTGTTCCTGGCCATCGGCATCGGGGCCGCACCGGCCTGCATCAATTGGGACTTCATAGCCCGTCGCACCGGGGACTTGAATGCGCTGATACTGGCCGCCGTGTTGCAGATTCTGGGAATCTTGCTGCCGGTGCTGGTGCCTGGCCTGTGGTCCGCCATGTTGGGCTCCCTGCTGTTTGGCGGAACCTTCATCGGCATGGTCAGCCTGGTGCTGAGCATGGCCGGGCGCTACTACCCCAGCATGCCGGCAAAGATGATGGGCAAGATGACGCTGTCCTACGGTGCGGCCCAAATCATGGGCCCGGCCATTACCGGCATGATCGGGGCGCAGTTTGGCAGTTACAACGCTGGCCTGTATGTGGCAGCCATTGTCATGGTGCTGGGAGCCGCACTGCTGTTCGTGCTCAAGGCGGTGGAGCGGCGCGACGCACAGCTTATTGCTGCTCAGTAAAGCTGCGCAACTTCTCCCGGTAACACGGGCCACGACGCTGCCGGCGGGGCTTCAGCCGGCCAAGCCTGCCAGGTGCTGGGTGATGCTGACCCGGGCTTGGGCCCATGTTTGCGCCAGGGCCTGGCTCAATAGGCTGCAGCTTGGTTCATCACCCAAACTCCCAGCGGTGTCAATCTCCTCGCAGACCCAGCCCAAACGCAGAGCACCGACCATGCGCGAAGCCGATTTGAGCGCATGCGCCACGTCAGCTGCCGCGCTGAGCGCGCCCCCGTCGGTTGCCAAAACAATGGCCGCCACTTGTCGCTCAGCATTGACCAGAAAATTCTCCAGCAAACGGCGGTGCATGGCGGCGTTGTCGCCCACCTGATCACTCAGCGTATGCGCATCCCATATGGCCCACTGCGGGGAGGCCTCGGGCAGGACCGAAACGGGTTTGCCCGCCACAACTTCTGCCGTATTGGCCGGCCTGCTTGCGCGCGGTGATGATGGTGCCGACACCGCGGTAGCCGGCAAAGCGGCCGTTCCCATCGACGAAGGCCAGTCCGGATACCGAAACCCACACGGCATGGCCGTCGGTGTTGAAAATTTGGTACTCAAAACTCTTGAATGGCAGGTGTGCGCCAAGCTGGCGCTGGTGCGCCTGGATCACATCGGGTGAATTGAGCGCGCCCTGTGCCAACAGTTCCTGGCGCGTCTTGCCCAGTATCTGATCCGGGCTCACGCCATAGGTCAGCTCAAAGTTCTCCGACAAATAGCAAAAACGCTGCTGCGCATCGGTCTCCCAAAACCAGTCAGAAGCGCTTTTGGAGAAATCCTGCCAGCGCGCTTCATCGAAGCGCAGTCTGTCCGTCATGCGCAGCGCGCGCTGTTCAGCCCGCCTTCTGAGGGTGGTCTGCTGGTGCAAGAGTCACGCCAGCAAGCCACTGCCCAATGTGCCGCCGACCAGGAACAGCCAGGGCGCGATCTGATCGATTTGTTTGTCAGACTGCCGTGTCGAGTTCACCCGGATGCTGAAGTCTCGCCCGGCAGCGACAGTGTCTGGGTGTGGGAAAAGCGCCGATCCGCCGGCGCTGCGTGGGTCGCTGACGGGGATGCTTCTGCCGTATTGTCAGTGGCGAATATCCGGCTGGCGCCGGGGTTGTCTGGTGGTGCATCAAACAGTTCGAAATCAGCGGGCTCGGGCATGTTGTGGAACAGCTCTGAAATCACGATGGGGGCGTAAATCACGCCGATCAGGGTCGCGCGGCGTTGCGTCGCGGTGTTGTGCGGCATGCCGTTGGCGTACACCGGCACGTAGAGCAAGGCACCGGGCGTTTTGCGCTGATCCTGTACCAGCGTGATGCCCCGGGTGAAGGCAGGGCGTCCGCTGTCGATCGCCAACTGCAATGCCGAACGTCGCAATTCCTCGGAACCTACATCCAGGCCCAGGGCGCCGGTGTTATCGGCGCCGGGTTCAATGTACTTGACGACGTACAAGTCGTCATGGCTCGGGTCATCCAGTTGGTGCAAGGCAAACTGGGGTGCGTTGTCCGCGCGTTCGGCCGCGAGGAATGCTGGCAACTCTGGACGCATGACGCGTTGAATGAAGCCCATGCCGCGCACGCCAGGGAATTCCTTTGGCAGGTCACGCGACTCCACATAGGCCCGAAAGCCTGCACGGTTGACGCGTTGATTGACGGCATAGACCCCCCGGGCGCCATTCAAACCAAAAATCGGATGTTCAAGACGCTCCTTGACCCACGATGTCACCCGATCCACGCTGCGCAGAAATTGAACCTCGGCGTTGTCGTTGATCGACTGATGCAGCCACAGAGCCGCTGCTGCGCTGAAAGCCAGCCCCAGCAGAAAAGCGATCGCGGGCAGACGGCTGCCCCTGTGCCAAAACGAGTGGCCTGAAGTTGAACTGGATCGAGGCATTTTCTGGGCCTGGTTGTATTTGCATCAGACGGTTCAGTGATGCAAACGTCGCTCGCTGTGCGGGAGCATCCCGAATATATCGGTTGTTCGCCCCCAAAGTTTGTCGATAAAGAGAGACTTTTGCTGGTTTGAGGCGCCTGGAACAGCAGCGTCGATGTGCGCACTTTTGGGGCGTGCGATGGTCGGGCGGGCGTTTGACCGACTTCGGGCCCCGATGAATAGTGCAGCCGAACCCCACGGAGAACGCCCATGGCCGTGACTTAGGTTGCCAACGATCCCGTGCAAGGGCAAGTGCAGTGCCGTGACCGCATGCGCTGGGCCTGGCTGCTGTCCGTGGTGTTTCCGCTGCTGCCCTTGGCTGGTTTGGCGGCGCACAGCGCCAGCGGCAGGGAGATCGCACTGTGCCTGCTGGCGCTGCCGCATGTGCTGGGCGATCTGCGCCGGGTCAACATCGATCCGCGCCGGCGTGAAGAAATCCATGCGCGCTATGGTTCGATCTGACGTGACCTGGTTTTTCAGGCTGAAGGGCCGCAGCCCACGGTTCAGGGCCGGGCGGTTTCCCGCAGGCCGATGACGCGCCCCGCCAGCCTGGAAAGTTCCTGCACCATCTCATCGGACGTGAGGCGGCCGTCGGGGCGGTACCAGTTGTAGAGAAAACCGGGAATGCTGCACGCCGCCAGCGCGGTGATCCGGGTCTCGGAGAAGTCGAGCATGCCGTCGCGTCGACCCTGCTCCAGCAGCGGGCACAGCCGGTCGTAGAAGTGATTCGCCAGCCTTTTTTGTGCAGCCAGGTACTCGGGCCGGTACACCTGCGGTTCGCGGTAGGGGAAGAAGGCCGCCGGGTGATGCGCGAGGGTGGCACGGATCAGCCGCTCCAGGCCTTCGCTCACCTTGGCGTGGGCGGGACGCAAGTCATCGACAGCAAAGTCCATGGCGGTGAAGCACGCCACCGCAGGACGCCAGGACAGGATTTCGAAAATTTCCTGCTTGTTTTTGAAGTAATAGTAGACAAAAGGCTTGGTCACGCCCAGTTCACGCACGAGCTGCTCGAGCGTGGTGTGGGCATAGCCCTGGGCGGCAAACAGGCGTTCGGCCACCTTCAGGATGCGCTCGCGCTTTTCGTCCGTGCCGGGCGTGACGCTTTTTTGCCGGCTGACGCGTGCCTTGGGGTGGGAGAGGGTCATGGCGGGATTGTCTCCCATGTTCTACCAGTTGGTAGAACCATGCTACTGACTGGTATATATTGATCCCGCCGCGGACCATCCGGCCGCTGCCGATCCACCCAGAAAGAGGCCCCATGGAGACAGCCCACCAACCCCTGCCGGACATGCCGCTGCACGAGTATCTGCGCGCCCATGCGCGAGCCCGGCCCGACAAGCCGGCCTACCTTTGGTACGGCCATGCCATCAGCTACGGCGAACTCGATCGCGCCAGCGATGCCTTCGCCGCCCGCCTGGCGGCCCTGGGCGTATGCAAGGGTGAACCGGTGGCGCTGTTCCTGAACAATTGCCCCCAGTATGTGATGGCGCACTGCGCCATTCAGAAGCTCGGCGCCATCGTCTGTCCCTGCGGGCCGCTCAACAAGGAGCATGAACTCGAATACCAGCTGGGCGACGTCAAGGCGCGTGTCATGGTCGCTGCCGACAACCTGCTGCCCGTGGTGGCCAAGGTGCGCGCCAGGACGGCGCTGGCCCATGTGTTTGCCGTGCGCTATGCCGACCTGCTGCCCGAGCTGGCCAGCGTGGACGTCCCGGCCGAACTGCTGGCCATGAAAGCTCAGCCGCTGCCCCTGGGCCCTGATGTGGAGGATTTCATGGCCGCGACAAGGGGCGAGGCTGTGCCGCCCGCAGTGTCACTCGACATGGACGACGTGGCCCTCATGACCTATACCTCGGGCACCACCGGCTTGCCCAAGGGCGCGATGCTCAGCTACCGCAATGCCCTGTACAAGTCGGCCGCGGCGGCCAACTGCAATGGCGTGGCCCGGGATGACGTGCTGTTGGCCATCGCGCCGCTGTACCACATCGCCGGCATGGTGATGGGCATCAACGTTACCCTGTACACGGGTGCGACGACCGTGCTGTTGTACCGCTTTGACCCGCTGGCGACGCTTCAGGCCATCGCGCGGCACCGCGTCACCTGGTGGTACAGCATTGCCCCCATGAACGTGTTGGCCATGCAGTTGCCCAATGCCAGGGACTTTGACCTGTCCAGCCTGCGCATGAACCCGGTCACCAGCTTCGGCGTGGTCCTGACCGAGGCACTGGGCCGGCAGTGGGAGACTTTCGCTGGCAACTGCAAATCCTTCGAGGCGGCCTATGGCCTGAGCGAAACCCACACCGTGGACACCTACATGCCGCACGATGCGGTGCGCTGGGGTACGCAGGGCAAGGCGATTCCGGGCAACGAGATCCGCATCCTCGACCCCGAGTCGGGTCGCGCCTGCGCCAGCGGCGAGGTCGGGGAGATCGTGCTGCGCAGCGCCGGCGTCTTCAAGGGCTACTGGAACAATCCCGAGGCCACCGCCAGGACGCTGCGCGATGGCTGGGTCCATACCGGCGACATGGGCCGGCTCGATGCCGACGGCTACCTCAGCTTCCTGGGCCGCTTCAAGGAGATGATCAAGGTCTCGGGCTACAGCGTGTTCCCCGAAGAGGTGGAAACCATTCTGGTCAAGCACCCCGCCATCGCCCAGGCCGCGGTGATCGGCGTGGCGGACGTCGACAAGGGCGAGGTGGTGAAGGCCTTTGTCGTGCTCAAGACCGGCCAGACCGCCAGTGCCGCCGATATCGTGGCCTGGTCGCGCGACAACATGGCGGTTTACAAGGCGCCACGCGAAGTGCAGTTGCTGGCGGCGCTGCCCGCCACGGGTGCGGGAAAAGTATTGCGCCGTTTGCTGAAAGACCCGGTGTGAGGCGCCCCTCCGATACTCCCAAACGTGAATCCACCCATGACTGAAATCCATTCCCCACTGCAAGCGCAGATTGTCCAATGGCGGGTCGCGCCCGGCGACACCGTCAACGCGGGCGACGTGCTCGTCATTCTGGAGGCCATGAAGATGGAGCACGAGCTTCGTGCCGAACACGGCGCCCTGGTGCAGGAGTTGTACTTTGCCAATGGCGAAGCGGTGGCGCAAGGCGATGCTCTGTTGCGCATGCAGCGGCAAACGCAGGCAGCGCCGCTGCCCGGTGTCCGCCCTGTTGCCGAGCCGTCAGGCGGTGCCGCGGCCCCGCGCCCGGACCTGCAGCGCGTGCTGGATCGCCACGCACCCACGCTGGACACCGCCCGCCCCGAGGCCGTGGCCCGGCGCCACGCGCTGGGTCTGCGCATGGCGCGCGAGAACATCGCCGAGCTGTGCGACGAGAACTCTTTTCTGGAGTACGGTGCCCTGGCGGTGGCGGCGCAAAGCCGGCGCCGCTCGCAAGCCGACCTGATACAGAACACGCCGGCCGACGGCATGATCACCGGCATGGGCAGCATCAACGGCGCGCTGTTTGACGAGGCGCGCAGCCGCGCCGTGGTGCTGGCCTACGACGCCACGGTGCTGGCCGGCACGCAGGGCCTGCGCAACCACCAGAAGACCGATCGCATGCTGGGCATCGCCCTGCAGCAAAAGCTGCCTGTGGTGCTGTTTGCCGAAGGCGGAGGAGGGCGCCCGGGTGATGTCGACATGCCCATCGTCGCCGGCCTGCATGTGGCGACCTTTGCCAGCTTCGCGCGCCTGAACGGGCAGGTGCCGGTGGTTGGCATCGCGGCCGGGCGCTGCTTTGCCGGCAACGCCGCGCTGCTCGGCTGCTGCGACGTGATCATCGCCACACAGGGCAGCAACATCGGCATGGGCGGACCGGCCATGGTCGAGGGCGGCGGCCTGGGCGTCTTCAAGCCCGAGCAGATCGGCCCCAGTCCGGTGCAGCACGCCAATGGCGTGATCGACATCCTGGTGGCCGACGAGGGCGCGGCCGTGGCTGCGGCGCGGCATTACCTGTCGTTCTTTCAGGGACGGGTGAAGGCGTGGGCCGCACCCGATGCATCGGGCTTGCGCGACGCCGTGCCACCCAACCGCCTGCGCGTCTACGACACGCGCGTTGTCATGTCCGGGCTCGTGGACCAGGGCAGCCTGCTGGTACTGCGCAGCGGCTTCGGCCTGGGCCTGCACACCGCGCTGGCGCGCATCGCAGGCAGGCCAGTGGGCATCCTGGCCAACAACCCGCAGCACCTGGGGGGTGCGATCGACGCCGATGCGGCCGACAAGGCGGCGCGCTTCATGCAGTTGTGCAACGCCCACGGCCTGCCGCTGCTCAGCCTGGTCGACGCCCCCGGCTTCATGGTGGGGCCTGAGATCGAGGCCCAGGCCCAGGTGCGCCATGTGAGCCGCATGTTCCTGGCTGCCGCGCACTTGCGCGTGCCATTCTTTAGCGTGGTGCTGCGCAAGGGCTATGGTCTGGGCGCCATGGCCATGACGGGCGGCGGTTTTCATTCGCCGCTGTTCACCGTGGCCTGGCCTTCGGCCGAGTTCGGCGCCATGGGGCTGGAGGGCGCCGTGCGCCTGGGCTACCGCAAGGAGCTCGAAGCCGTAGCACAGGGGCCAGAGCGCGAAGCCTTGTTCGAGCAGTTGCTGGCGCGGCAGTACGAGCAGGGCAGCGCCATCAACATGGCCGCCACGCTGGAGATCGACGCCGTGATCGACCCGGCGCAAACCCGCGACTGGCTGGTCCGGGGGCTGCAGGCGCAGCGCGAACTGCCACCGGGACGCGGGCTGGCCATCGACGCCTGGTAGCGCGGGCGACGGCTCCTAGGCCCAGTGCGCGCCGGCGATGTACTTCATGGCCCAGGGAATGCACTGGTCGGCCGGCATGGGACGGGCAATGCCATAGCCCTGCACCGTGTGGCAGCCCAGGCGCTGCAGCAGCAAGCCCTGTTTTTGCGACTCGACGCCTTCGGCCACAACGTTCAGCCGGAACAGCTTCCCGATGTTGATGATGGACTCGACCAGGGCCAGATCGTCCGGGTCGTCGAGCATGTCGCGTACAAAGGACTGGTCGATCTTGAGCGTCTGCACGGCGATGCGTTTGAGGTAACTCAGTGACGAGTAGCCGGTGCCGAAGTCGTCCAGCGAGAAGCTGATGCCCAGGCTGCGGCAATCCTGAATGAGCGCGTTCATGGCGTGGATGTCACCCAGGGCGACGGACTCCAGAATCTCGAATTCCAGCAAGGCCGGTGCAACGTCCGGGTGGCGCGCCAGGATGGCCATCAGGCGCGGCAAAAAGTCGCTGCCCTGAAAGTGCCGCGCCGCGATGTTGACGCTGACCGGCCAGACATGTCCCGCCGACTTCCAGCGCGCAATTTGCAGTAGCGCCTGCTCGATCACCCACTCGCCAACGTCCACGATCACGTCAGACTGCTCGACCTGGGGCAGAAAGCTCAGGGGCGCAATCATCCCGTCCTGTGGATGCTGCCAGCGCAGCAGGGCTTCGAAACCGGCAATGGTTCCCGAGCGCAAGTCGACCTTGGGCTGGAAGTGCAACAGTAACTCGTCGTCGGCGATGGCCTGGCGCACGCGCTGCATGGTCTGATGGCTGGATTCGCGCTCCAGATCCTGGCGCAAGTCAAACAGGTGGTAGCGGTTGCGCCCGGTCTGCTTGGCCACGTACATGGCCTGGTCCGCGTGCCTCAGCAAAGCATCGGAGTCCGAACTGTCGGTGGGGAACACGGTCAGGCCGATGCTGGCCGAGATCTTCAGGCGCAGCTCGCCGATAAAAAACGGCTCGGCCAGGATCTGCAGCAGGCGCTGCATCAGGGCGCCCACGTCGTCGATGTTGTCCAGGTCTTCCAGCAGGATCACGAACTCGTCGCCACCCAGGCGCGACAGGGTGTCGACGTCGCGCAGTTGCTGGTTCAGGCGCGTCACCACATCGACCAGCAGCTTGTCGCCCGTGTCGTGCCCGTGGGCGTCGTTGATCGGTTTGAAGTTATCCAGGTCCAGCAGGCATACGACCAGCTTGGTGTCGCTGCGTCTGGCCTTGTCCAGGGCGCGATCGAAGCGATCCGCCAGCAGCGCGCGATTCGGCAGCCCGGTGAGCTCGTCGTGTCCGGCCTGCCACTGCAGTCGGTCCTGGATCTTGTAGTTCTCCGACACGTCTCGCGCCACCAGCACGCAGCCGATCATTTTCCCCCCCACGGACAGGATCGGCGACACCTGGCATTCAACGGGAATCGTGACCCCGTGGTGCGTCAGCAGGGCGCCATGGAATTCGTTGCCGGCGTGGGGCTCAGCGTTGAGTACGGCATGCACCGGGCTGTGCAGCGGCAGCCGGGTCCCCGCGCCCACCAGCGGGAAAACCTCCGACACCTGCAGCCCCTTAGCGCGCTGCGCGTCGAGTCCGGTAAGGCTGGCGGCCGAGGCGTTCATGAAGCTCACCAGCCCCAGACTGTCCGTGGTGATGACGGCGTCGCCAATGGACGCCAGGGTCACCTGCGCCAGCTCTTTTTCCGCCTGCAGCGCGAGTTTCAGTGCCTGCTCGTCCTGGGTGCGCAGCGCCAGCGCATTCAGCATGAAATTGAAGGCCTGACCCAGATGGCTGAGCTCGTCGCGTCCGCTCACCTGGGCCCGGGCCTGCAGCCCACCGCCGCGCACCGAGTCGGCCACACTCACCAGGGCCTTGAGTCGGTAGGTCAGGCTCTTCGCCAGCACCCAGGCCAGGATGATGCCGACCAGGATGGCGGCCGTGGTGTAGTACAGGCCGGTCTGCACGATGGTGGCGAGCCTGGAGGCGGTCTCGTCCTGCGACACGCCCAGGCGCACCCAGCCGATGCGTTTGGTGTTGACAATAATACCGGCCACCACGTCGGCCTGCGCGGCACTCTTGAGCAGGATAATTTGTGCGTCTTTGAGGTCCGAGAAGCGGGAGAAGTCGGCCAGAAATTTGCCGCGTTGCGCCGCGTCGCCATGCGCCAGAATCTTCCCGTCATGATCCAATACCATGGCATGGACTACGCCGGGGTAGCGGCTGATGGCCAGCGTGAGCTCCTGCAATCCTGCCAGGTCCGACGACAGCAAAGGTGTGGCTGAAATCAGGCTCAGGTTTTTCGCCAGACTGCTTGCCTGGCTGGCCTGGTTTTCAATCAGGAAATCCTTTTGGCGCAGCGACAGGTCCATGACAAACAAAGTCATCATGACGGCGTGGACCAGGGCCACGCCCCAGATCAGCTGGCGCTGCACTGAACCGGTGAACAGACCGCTCAGGCGGCGCGACCAGGTCGTCATTTTTGTTTTTTCACTTCGGCGTCGTATTCCTTCAGGAAGCGACGCACCACCTCAAAGTCCTGGTCGTTGGCCGCGACGAAGTCCTGCGTGTCGATTCCCGCCAGCAGTTGGCGGCCTTCGTCGGAGAGCTTCATCGAGATCAGCAACTGCGCCACCCGGGAACTCAAGTCCGCAGGCACGTCCCCGTGCGCGATGATGGCGTTCTGGATCAGCGTGGGGGTTTCCCAGATCACCTGCAACTGGGAGGCCTCGGCCGGATTGGCCTGGGCAAACGCATTCCATGCCGCGGGCCAGGTGGCGCTGGCGGCGCTCTGCTTCAAAAAGGCATTCATGATGGACGAGTTGTGCGTGCCGACGTAGCTGTTGGTGATCTCGGTCTGCACATCGATGCCGTGCCTTTGCAGGTAGAGCTGCGGCATCAGGGCTGCGGCCAGGGCGGTGGGCGCCGGGTAAGCCACGACCTTGCCCTTGAGGTCTGCTGGCAGCTTGACCGGGCTGTCTTTGCGCACGATGAAGATGCCCTTGAAGGCGCTGTCGTCGCCCATCTTGGCGATCACCCGGTAGCCCCAATCCCGCGCCAGGCTCGCGTGGTAGGGGTTGGGCAGAGCGAAATCGGCCTTGTGCGCTTTCAACTTGCGCTCGAAATCGGCGTAGTCGATGGCAGTTTCCAGGTCAAAGACATTGCCTGGCAACTGGCGATCCAGGTACTGCATGACGGGTTCGAACTTTTGCTGCAGCAGCTGCGGGTTGTACAGCGGATGCACCAGGAAGACAAAATGCTTCCTGCCGTCGAGCATCGCTGCCTGGCTGTCGTACTGCAGGGGTGCAACGGGCGTTTCCTTGCTGCAAGCCGACAGCAGCGCCACCGCCGCCGTGAGCAGGAAAGCCCCGCCCGCAGGCCTGACCACCCTGGCCAGCCATGAATTGAAATTCCGCATCTGCATTGTTCGGTCCCTGCGAATGGTTCGGTGTCGTCAGCGCCGTAAACAGGGATAGTGTGCGCTCAAATGGCCGGCCCGCTTTATCGCCGTCGCTCGTATCGGCCGTTTCCTGATGTCCTGCTGGCGGGAGGCCAACGCAACGGGAGCTTAGTGGGGTTATGGACGGAAAGCGTACGATGCGTCCTTGGACATTGCCCGAAACGCGCAGGCGTCGGCAACCCTGGAACGTCTTGCCTGAGAGTCCCATGCCAGCCTATTGCACCGTCCGCGCCCCCGCCGATGCCATCAATGCGCCCCCGTGCACCGGGATGCGGTGCGCCTGCGCAGCCCGCGAGAGGACGACAGCATGAGCCTGCGCTTTGTGCCGTGGCGCTCGCTCAAAGCCCGGCTGACGCTGTTCACCCTGGGTATTTTTGCCCTCAGCATCTGGGCAATTTCGCTCTACGCCAGCCGGGTGCTGCAAGACGATATGCAGCGCCAGTTGGGCGAGCAGCAGTTCAACACCGTGTCGGTGTTGGCGAATCATATCAATGACGACCTGAGCGATCGCCTGCAGGCGCTGCAAACCGTTGCCGGGGCCATCAACCCCGACATGATGCGCCACGCGCCGGCCTTGCAAACCCTGCTGGAACAGCGCCCCTTGCTGCAACTGCTGTTCAATGGCGGCGTTTTTGTCGCGGGTATGGATGGCACGGCAACGGCCGATGCGCCGCATACGCCGGGTCGAATCGGTACCAACTACCTGGACCGGGAGTCGGTTTCGATTCCACTGCGTGAGGGCCGTTCCTTGATTGGCCGCCCCATCATGGGCAAGACGCTGGGCGCGCCGATTTTCAGCATCGCCACGCCCATTCGCGATGTGCAGGGCCGGGTCATCGGCGTGCTGGTGGGCACGGTCAACCTGGGCAAGTCCAATTTTCTGGACCGGATCACGCAGAGCCAATACGGCCAGACCGGTGGCTATTTGCTGATTGACCGCCAGCACCAGCTGTTCGTCACCGCCACCGACCGCAGCCGCGTCATGCTGGCCGTTCCGGCACCCGGGATCAACGCCATGCATGACCGCTATATGCAGGGCTTTGAGGGCTTTGGCGTGGCACTGAGTTCACGCGGTGTGCCGGAGCTGTCGGCGGCCAAGGGAGTCCCTTTGGCTGGCTGGATTCTGGCGGCGATCCTGCCAGCGCGCGAAGCCTTTGCGCCGATCGAGCACCTGCGCCAGCGCTTGCTGCTCAGTGCGCTGGTCTTTACCCTGGTGGCCGGCGCCTTGATCTGGTGGTTGATACGGCGCATGTTGCGCCAGCAGTTCGCGCCCATGCTGGAGGCCAGTCGTTCCCTGGCGACGCAGGCGGCCAGCAGCCAGGCCGCAAAGCCCCTGCCGATTGGCATCAAGGACGAGATTGGCGAACTGATTGGCAGCTTCAACCTGCTGTTGCAAACGCTGGGAATGCGCGAGGCGGCCCTGAAGTCGCGCGAGGAGCGACTGACCATGCTGTTTTCCCAGGCCACGGACGGCATTCTGATCCTGGGGGCCGACGCCAAGGTGGTGGCGCTCAACGCATCCTTCGCCAGGATGCACGGCTACACCGTGGACGACATGCTGGGCCTGGACATGGCGCGGCTCGATGCGCCCGAAACGGCGCGGCTTGCGCCGCAAAGGATGGCGCGGGTGAGGTCCGGCGAGCCGATCACTTTCGAGGTGGAGCGCCGGCACCGCGACGGCCATCTGGTGCCGATGGAGGTTTCCGCCAGCCTGATCGAATCCGACGGTGTGCCGCTGATTCAATGCTTTCACCGCGACATCACCGGGCGCAAGCAGGTCGAGGCCAAGCTGGAACTCGCCGCCAGTGTCTTTGAGCACGCGCGTGAGGGCATCATGATCACCCAGCCCGATGGCAGCATCGTGGATGTGAACGAGGCCTTTACCCGCATCACGGGCTATGCGCGCGAGGACGTCCTCGGCCAGAACCCGCGCCTCCTGAGTTCGGGTCGCCACGACGCGGATTTTTACGCCGCCATGTGGCGCGGGCTGATCGCACAAGGCCACTGGTTTGGCGAAGTCTGGAACCGGCGCAAGACGGGCGAAATTTTTGTCGAAATGCAGGCCATCAGTGCGGTGCGTGATGCGCAAGGCAGCGTGCAGCACTACGTGGCCCTGTTCTCCGACATCACGGCGGTCAAGGAGCACCAGAACGAACTCGAGCACATGGCGCACTTTGACGCGCTGACCCATCTGCCGAATCGCGTCTTGCTGGCCGACCGATTGCAGCAGGCGATGGTGCAGGCGCAGCGGCGTGGGCAACACCTGGCGGTGGCCTATCTGGACCTGGACGGTTTCAAGGCGATCAACGACCAGCATGGCCACGAGGCCGGCGACCTGGTCCTCATCGCCATGGCCCAGCGCATGAAGCCGGCGCTGCGCGAGGGCGACACGCTGGCCCGGTTGGGCGGTGACGAGTTCGTCGCGGTGCTGAGCGATCTGGACGGCACCACGGCCAGTCTGCCCATTCTCGAACGCTTGCTGCTGGCGGCAGCGCAGCCCGTGGCCGTGGGCAGCCTGATGGTTCATGTTTCCGCCAGCGTGGGCGTGAGCTTTTTCCCCCAGGCGCATGAGGTCGACGCAGATCAGTTGTTGCGCCAGGCCGACCAGGCGATGTACCAGTCCAAGGTGGCCGGCAAGAATCGTTACAGCATCTTCGATGCGGCCCAGGCCAGCAGTCTGCGCGTGCACCACGAAAGCCTGGCGCGTATCCGCATGGCGCTGGAGCAGGGCGAGTTCGTGCTGCATTACCAGCCCAAGATCAACATGCGCACCGGCCTGGTGGTTGGCGCCGAGGCACTGATCCGTTGGCAGCACCCCGACAAGGGCCTGTTGCAGCCGGCCGTGTTCCTGCCCGTGGTGGAGGAGCACGCGCTGGCGGTTGCCGTGGGCGAGTGGGTGCTGGACACCGCGCTGACCCAATGGGCGTCATGGCAGGCGCAGGGCCTGGACCTGCCCGTGAGCGTCAACATCGGCGCGCGTCAGTTGCAGCAGCCGGACTTTGTGGCGCGCCTGCGTGCCACCCTGGCACGGCACCCGCAGGTGCCGGCAGGTCGCCTGGAACTCGAAGTGCTGGAGACCAGTGCATTGGAAGACATCGCGCGCGTGTCCGAGGTGATAGAGGCTTGCGACCTCATGGGTGTGAAGTTCGCCCTGGACGATTTCGGCACCGGCTACTCCTCGCTGACCTACCTCAAACGCCTGCGCGTCGCGCTGCTCAAGATCGACCAGAGCTTTGTGCGTGACATGCTGGAAGATCCGGACGATCTCGCCATCCTGCAAGGCGTCATCGGGCTGGCCGCAGCGTTCAAGCGCCAGGTGATTGCGGAAGGCGTGGAGAGCGTCGCCCATGGCATTTTGCTGCTGCAACTGGGTTGCGATCTGGCCCAGGGATACGGCATCGCCCGGCCCATGGCCGCGTCCGCCATGCCGCACTGGTGCGCTGCCTGGGCGCTCGACACCGCCTGGAGCCACTTGCGCGGCGAAGCGCTTGCGGGCTGAGGCCGCAGCGCTTTCGCCGTGGCCCGGGCTTCATGTGCCTGCGCGACGCCCAAGGGTAAACACCCATAAAAACGGTGGCAAAGGCGCTTGAACTGGTTATAACTTATAACCATAATCAGGCCCACCGAAAGCACCGAGAAGATTCCCATGAGCAAAAAAAGCATCCACTTCGAATGTTGCGGCGAGCAGCAGGAAGTTGCCGTCATCCGCCTGACGCGTGGCGCCAAGCGCAACGCGCTGAACGACGCGCTGATCCTGTCGCTGCGCGACCTGTTCGAGAGCCTTCCCGGGAGCGTGCGCGCCGCGGTGATCCATGGCGAAGGCGATCATTTTTGCGCCGGCCTCGATCTGAGCGAGTTGCAGGAACGCGACGCCGGCCAGGGCATGCACCACTCGCGTTCCTGGCACAAGGCGCTGGAGGCGCTGCAATACGGCCCCGTGCCGGTCATCGCTGCGCTGCACGGCGCCGTGGTCGGCGGCGGTCTGGAACTGGCCAGCGCCTGCCACATCCGCGTGGCCGACGAGAGCACTTTTTACGCCCTGCCCGAAGGCTCGCGCGGCATCTTTGTCGGCGGCGGCGGCTCGGTGCGCATTCCGCGCCTGATCGGCGTGGCGCGCATGACCGACATGATGCTCACGGGCCGTGTCTACAACGCCCAGGACGGCGAGCGCATCGGCTTGGCCCAGTACCTCGTTCCCACGGGCACGGCCTTCGACAAGGCGCTGGAACTGGCCAAGCGCATCGCCCAGAACGCGCCGCTGACCAATTACGCGCTGACGCATGTGCTGCCGCGCATTGCGGACCAGCCGGCCGACCAGGGCTTCATGACCGAGGCCATGATGGCCGCGATCGCGCAGAGCGCGCCCGAGGCCAAGCAGCGCGTGCGCGACTTCCTCGAAGGCCGCGCCGCCAAGGTGCAAAAGGCCTGAAGCACAAATCAATACATCGGCCCGACAACAAAAACAAACGGGCCTTTCGGAGACAAACATGACAGCTTCCATCTACCGCCCCTTGGCCTTCGGCGTGACCCGTGTGCAATTGCGCGACGGTGTGCCCGGCGTGCACTACCTGCAGGCCGAGCAGGCGCTGCAGGATTACCCGCAGCGCATGAGCGAGCGCCTGCAGCATTGGGCCCAGAACGCACCGGACAGGACCTTCATGGCAAGGCGCGAGAAGCTGGCCGGCGGCAGCCGCGGCGACTGGATCCATGTGAGCTACGCCCAGGTCTGGGAGCGCGCGCGCAACATCGCCCAAGGACTGATCAATCGGGGTTTGAGCGCGCAACGCCCGGTGGTGATCCTGTCGGAAAACGACCTGGAGCACGCCACGCTGGCCATGGGCTGCATGCTGGCCGGCGTGCCCTTTGTGCCGACCTCGCCGCCGTATTCGCTGGTCAGCCAGGACTTCGAGAAGCTGCGCCATGTGCTCAACACCGTGCTGCCGGGCCTGGTGTTTGCGGCCGACAGCGCGCGCTATGGGCGCGCCATCCTGGCAGCGGTGGATGCCGGCATTGAAGTGGTGCTGACCACAGGAACCATCGAAGGCCGTGCCACGACTTCCTTTGCGGACCTCATGGCGACGCCCGCCACGCCCGAAGTGGATGCGGCGATGGCTGCCACCGGGCCGGACACCATCGTCAAGTTCCTCTTCACCAGCGGCTCCACCAAGCTGCCCAAGGCGGTGATCAACACGCAGCGCATGTGGTGCGCGAACCAGCAGCAGATGGCGCAATCCATGCCGGTGCTGACTCTCTCTCCCCCGGTGCTGGTCGACTGGCTGCCCTGGAACCACACCTTTGGCGGGAACCACAATTTCGGCATGGTGGTCTACCACGGCGGCACGATGTTCATCGACGACGGCAAGCCCACGCCTGCGCTCATGGCCGAGACCTTGCGCAATCTGCGCGAGATCGCGCCCACGGTGTACTTCAACGTGCCCACGGGCTTTGAGGCCATTGCCATCGCGATGCAGGACGATGCGGCGCTGCGCCAAAATTTTCTGTCGCGTGTACAGATGTTCTTCTACGCCGGCGCCTCGCTGGCGCAACCGGTGTGGGACAGCCTGTTCGCCTCGGCCGAAGAGGAAATCGGCGAGCGCATCGTCATGACGTCGGGCCTGGGGATGACCGAATCCGGCCCCTTTGCCCTGTTCGTCGCCAGCCCGAATGTGCGCGCCGGCGACCTGGGCGTGCCCACGCCCGGCATGGAGCTCAAGCTGGTCGACATGGACGGCAAGACCGAGGTGCGCTACCGCGGCCCCAACATCACGCCGGGCTACTGGCGCGCGCCGCAAGAAACCGCCAAGCACTTCGATGAGGAAGGCTTCTTCTGTTCAGGCGACGCGGTCAAATGGATCGACGAGACCGACGTGCACCAGGGCCTGCGGTTCGACGGCCGCATCGCCGAGGACTTCAAGCTCGCCACCGGCACCTTCGTCAGCGTGGGCCCGCTGCGCGCCAGGATCATCGGCGCCGGCGCGCCCTACATCCAGGACGTGGTGCTCACCGGCATCAACATGAAGGAGGTCGGCGCCATGGTGTTCCCGACGCAGGCGGTGCGCGCCCTGTCGGGCCTGGACGCCAGCGCGCCCCTGGCCGATGTGCTGGCCAGCGCCCCGGTGCTGGCAAAGTTCCAGCAGGTGCTCGACGAACTGGCGGCCAGCGCCACCGGCAGTGCCGGTCGCATCGCGCGCCTGTGCCTGCTGTCCGAGCCGCCCACCATCGACCGGGGCGAGATCACCGACAAAGGCTCCATCAACCAGCGCGCCGTGCTCACGCACCGCGACGCCACCGTGCAGGCGCTGCACGAGGGCACGCTGGCCCATTTTCTGCAACCGCACTGAAGGATTCGAACCGTGGCAACTCAAGGATTTTTCTCCCAATTCAACGACGTCTGGATGCTCGACGGCGTGCGCACGCCCATGGTCGATTACTGTGGCGCGCTGGGCCACATCTCGCCCACGGATCTGGGCATCAAGGCGGCGCGCGCGGCGCTGTCGCGCGCCGGTGTTCCGGGCGCGCACATCGGCTCCGTCATTGCGGGCAACATGGCGCCCGGAGACTTCGAGCAGTTCATGCTGCCGCGTCACATCGGCCTGTTCGCCGGCGTCCCGATCGAAGTGCCGGCGCTGATGGCGCAGCGCATCTGCGGCACCGGGTTCGAGCTGTTCCGCCAGGCCGGCGAGCAGATCCAGAGCGGCGCGTGCGAGGCGGCGCTGGTGGTGGGCAGCGAGAGCATGACGCGCAACCCGATCGCGTCGTTCGAGCACCGCACCGGCTTCAAGTTGGGCGCGCCGGTGGGTTTCAAAGACTACATGTGGGAGGCGTTGAAGGACTCGGCCGCCGGCATCAACATGATCCAGACCGCGGAGAACCTGGCAAAGAAATACGGCGTCACGCGCGAGCAGGTGGACGAGTTCGCCTCGGGCTCCTTTGCCAAGGCGCTGGCCGCGCAGCAAGGCGGTTTTCACGCCGGCGAAATCGTGCCCGTCGTGAGCGAGAAATTTGAACTCGAAGGCTACCAGGCGCGCGGTATCAAGCTGCAGGGCAAGCTGACCGAAGTGGCACTTGACAGCCATGTGCGCGCCTCACCCGTCGAAGTGCTGGCCAAGTTGCGGCCCGTCTATGAAGGCGGCGTGCAGACCGGAGGCAACAGCGCCGCTTTGGTCGATGCGGCAGCCGCCGCCGTCGTGGCTTCAGGCGCCTACGCCAAGGCTCAGGGCAAGAAGGCGCTGGCGCGAGTCGTCGCCTGCGCTGTCGTGGGCGTGCCGCCAGAGATCATGGGCATCGGACCCGCTCCCGCGATTCGGCTGCTGCTGGCACGCACGGGCTTGAAGTTGGAGCAGATAAGTCGCTTTGAAATCAACGAAGCCCAGGGTGCGCAGACGCTGGCCGTGGGGCGCGAACTCGGGCTCGATTTGAGTCGGCTCAACGTCAACGGCGGCGCCATCGCGCTGGGCCATCCGCTGGCCGCCACCGGCGTGCGCCTGACGATCACGCTGGCACGCGAACTGAAGCGCTCGGGCTTGCGCTTTGGCATCGCTTCGGCCTGCATCGGCGGCGGTCAGGGCATCGCCCTGCTGCTGGAGAACCCGGATGCGGCTTGAGCTCAACTCATCCATCTGAAAGACTGACATGAAGATACAAGGACAAGCGGCACTCGTCACCGGCGGTGGCTCGGGGCTCGGAGAGGCCACGGCGCGTGAACTCGCGCGGCTGGGCGCCAAGGTGGCGCTGCTCGATATGAACCAGGCCAACGCCGAGAAGGTGGCCGGCGAGATCGTTGCCGCTGGGGGCGTCGCGCTCGCTTGCTGCTGCGACATCACGAACACCGAGAGTCTGCAGGCCGCCATCGACCAGGCGGCTGCAGCACACGGACCGGCGCGTATGCTGATGAGCATCGCCGGCATCGGCTCGGCCAAGCGCGTCATCGCCAGGGACGGATCACCCGCGCCGCTGGAGGACTTTGTGCGCGTCGTCAACGTGAACCTGATCGGCACCTACAACGCCGCGCGCCTCTTCGCCGCGGCCTGCGCCAAGCTCGACGCGATGGAGGACGGCGAGCGCGGCGTGATGGTGTTCACGGCCTCGGTCGCGGCCTTTGACGGCCAGGTGGGGCAGCAGGCCTACAGCGCGTCCAAGAGCGGCGTCGTGGGCATGACGCTGCCGATGGCGCGCGATCTGGCGCAGCACGGCATACGCGTGTGCACCATCGCTCCGGGCCTGTTTGCCACGCCGCTGATGCAGACCCTGCCTGAGGCCGTGCAGCAGTCGCTGGCGGCCAGCATCCCGTTCCCGGCGCGCCTGGGAAAGCCCGAAGAATTTGCGCAACTGGCTTGCCATATCGTTACCAACATGCACCTGAATGGCGAAGTCATTCGCCTGGACGGTGCGCTGCGCATGGCGCCGCGCTGACAGGAGGCAGGAGAAGATGATGAACAAAACGATTATTTACGAATTGCACGTGATGTTCGGCGACTGCGACCCTGCGGGCATCGTATTTTTCCCGAACTTCGCCAAATGGATGGACGCATCGTCCCAGAACTTTTTTGTGCAGTGTGGCGTGCCACACTGGCGAGAATTGGTCAAGACCACCGGCATCATCGGTGCACCGCTGCTCGAGATACATACCAAATTCATACGGCCTGCGACTTACGGCGAGACGCTGCAGGTACATACCTCGATCACCGAGTGGCGCGACAAGGTATTCATCAACAAGCATATTGTTATGCGGGGCGACGATATCTTGTGCGAGGGCACCGAGACCCGTGCCTTTTGCGTGCGCCTGCCCGAGAACCCCGACCGCATCAAGGCTATTCCCATTCCCGCCGACATCAAAGCCCTGTGCCTCTGATCCGTTGCAATCCCCTCACCACCACCACTGAAAACCAGGAGACAAAACCATGAAAACTTTAAGAACCCTCATCGCCGCCGCCGTCACGGTCGCGGCCTCCGGCACGGCGCTGGCCGACATCACCATCGGTGTCGTGTTGCCGCTGACGGGACCGGCCTCGGGCCTGGGCATCCCCGTGAAGAACCAGGTCGCGCTTTGGCCCACGTCCATCGGTGGCTAGAAGCTGCACGTGATCGTGCTGGATGACGCCACTGACCCCACCAACGGCGTGAAGAACACGCGCCGCCTCGTCACCGAAGACAAGGTCGATCTGATCGTCGGTTCCGTCGCCACACCGGTGGGCATTGCCATGGCCGACGTCGCCATGGAAAGCCAGACGCCGCAGCTGCTGGCCACGCCCGCGGCGCTGCCACCGGGCAAGGACGCGTGGAGCTTTCGCCTGCCGCAGTCCAACGGCGTGATGTCGCACGCCATGGTCGAGCACATGAAGAAGAACGGCGTTAAGACCGTGGGCTTTCTGGGCTACACCGATGCCTATGGCGAAGGCTGGCTCAAAGAATTCACGCCACTGGCCGAGAAGGCCGGCATCAAGGTCATCGCCACCGAGCGCTTTGCCCGCACCGACACCGGCGTCACGGCTCAGGCCTTGAAGCTCGTCGCAGCCAATCCCGACGCGATGCTGATCGTGGCCTCGGGCAGCGGTGCTGCGATGCCTGAAATGGCCGTGGTGGAACGCGGCTTCAAGGGCAAGATCTACCAGACCCACGCGGCTGCCACGCGCGACCTGATGCGCGTCGGTGGCAAGGCCGTGGAAGGCACCTACGTCGTATCCGGACCGGTGATCGCGCCCGAGCAACTGCCCGACAGCCATCCCTCGAAAAAGCTGGCGCTGGACTTCGTG
>CAIKVZ010000126.1 GCA_903830985.1 uncultured beta proteobacterium | reverse complement strand
GCCGACACCGCGAGACAAAACAAGCAACAAAAACGACTTCAACAAATCCCACATGATTCATACCTCATTGTTCGGTTACGCCGACCGGGCGAGTTTGGCTCTTGACGGGAGCCGAGCGAATTTACTCGTATTGCTTCAGGTATTGCCTGCGTTCCGAATTGGACGGATGTGAAAATGTCGCCGCCTTCTCGAATCGCAATAATTCCAGCAGTCCTTTTGCGTGGCCTGCCTTTGCTGCATATGCGTCAGCTTCAATTTCTTGCTGACGGCACAGCTTAAAAAATCGCCACGGAGTCAGGAGCAAGCACAGCAATCCTTTCTCAACGTGGTGCATTTCAACATGGCCGTGTTCGTGATGCATGACGGCATTGCGAACGTGCCATGGTAACTTCTCGAACCGCCTGCCGACGATGATGCGCTTGATCCAGAAAAAAGACCACGAACGAGCGATGATGTCTTCGTAGGATCGGCGGCAGGTAAGCATTACAGGCTCTTTGTTCCCTTGTTGATCCAAGTCATCGTGCCCTTGCCGACATTCAAATTCACCAGATACGTGCGCGTCGTGTTGTTCGCAATCGTAGCCGTGCCGAGAATCGTAGTGCTGGCATCGCCCGCCGTCAGGGTTGCCGTCTGGCCGACTGCATCATTCAGGATGTCGATTTCGACATTGAATGCACCGTCTTGCGGGATCGTCGGAGCATACCGCGCAAGAATTGCGGAGGTGGTCGGCAAGGTCAGTGTGAAGCTGCCAGATGCGCCGGGTTGCAAGTCCCATGTGCCAGCGGGGAATGCAGTCGCCGCTACCGTGGCGGCAGTGCCGGTGCCGGTGCCAACCAGAACGAGGCTTTTGTTGATTTCGTCAGCGATGTTGCGCACTCGACCCGGAACGCCAAAGCCGCTCGAAACGTCGGCAACGAGATTGGCCGAAGCGTTTTGCTCGGTGCGGCTTGGGAAAGCTGTGGTATTTGCGGCGACCATGATGGTTCCTTAGAACAACTGAATCACAGGGCCATTGGCCGCAGTGAAGGTTGTCGGTGGGGTGATCGAAGTAGGGACGGTGCCAAAGACGCCGGCCAGAACACCGGTGCGGACGTTGTTGTAAAGCGCTGACAGGGTTTGAATCGCGCCGGCAGCAGTGCCGTTGCCCTGCACAGCGACGTAGTAGACGCCGGGGCCGGCAAGCGTGACCGATGACAAGAGGGTTTGTTGCTGGAAAGTATTCGCACCAGAGAGAACGACGCCGGTAAGCGCGGAGCTTGTCAGGAACTTGCCGTTCGTGTCGAAGATCGCAACCAGAGTGTTGTCGGTTGTCGCCGTGCCGCCCTGCAAGAAGCTGATCTTGGTGATCGTCTTGGTCACCGGGACGAAGACCTCGGTTATCCAGAACTGGCCGGCCACGTCGGCAGTATTGGTGCCGATCGACGCCAGCGCCACGGAACCCATGGGGTAATTCGAGATGACGAGCGGGGCCAACGCGTTGGTTCCGCCTGGCTGCACGCCGGCAGGAACCACCAGCGGGCCGTCAACCTCCATTGCAGGGAAGCAAGGATTGTTCAGGTAGGCAATCATCGAAGACGCGGGGATGACGTTGCCGTCAATGCCGATTGCGGAAACCTTGGTACAGGCCGCTTGAACCTGAAAGCTGGCGAGAAGGCAGAAGACCAGAAAAACCAATGCTTTGGTGAAACGATTCATGATAAACACTCCAAAAAATTAGCCTCTCGGCATTGCTCCCGCCATCTGGTCGGGACGAATTGCACCTGCGGGTTGCTGCGCTGCCTTGCCGGGCGCCGGTTGCGCGCCAGGGCGCGGCGTACCTGCAACACCTGGGGCAGCGCCGCCGCCCGGAACTCCTGGCATACCGCCTTGGGGCTGTTGCGCCGCCAT
>CAIKVZ010000125.1 GCA_903830985.1 uncultured beta proteobacterium | reverse complement strand
GGGAGCACTGGTGGTCTATGCAACGGACGGCTACGGGACCTTTCCCGCCGAAGAGCCGTATGGACCCGTCATCTGGCTGCTGATGAAACCGCATGCTCAGGCCGACAGCGTTCCATTTGGCGCCTGCGTGACCGTGGCCGGATGACGCAACCGGGGCATGAAGGTGGACAGAATAATTTGTCCATGGGAGGAACGATGATTGACTGGCGCCGTGCGAGGCCCCTAGTTCAGGATGACCCGATAGACCGTCTGCGACGCACCCATCACAAAGTACAGCGTGCTTGCACTCAGCAAGATCTGGTTGGGTGCGGTGTCAATGAGCAAGGTGGAAGATTTTGTGTTTGAGTTCCATCTGTAGGTCTTGCCCATTTCGCCAAACACCACGGAGCCGCCACCGGTTCCGTAGAGCACCGAAGATGTGATGGTTGAAATCGTGCTGGTGGCGCCATGTGCCAAAGCCTTCACGGCATTGGACGTGGCGGTGGTCTCTGTCCAGGCAAGTACGCCATCGTGCAACTGGAAGTTGTCGTTGGCACTGGTGGAAACGGTCGAGGCCGGACCGCCCGCCAGCGGCTGGCTCACGATGGTGCTGCCGCTGGTGCAGGGAACGGCCACCCCGTTGCACACGGTGTTGCCGCCAACCGGTGATTGCAGCCAGGCAACGGTCTGACCGTCTGTTTGCGGATAGATGTTGCGTGCGCCGCCGCTGGACAGCTTTGTTGATGTGCCGCTGGCAGAGGACCATTTGTAGATGTCAAAGACCGAGGTCATGCCTTCGCCGCCCGTTTGCGCCCAGTAGAAAAACATGATATTGCCGTTGGCTTCCACAAAGAAGTCGTACGCAGTGTTGCCCAGGTAGTTGGCACCACTGGGTTGAGTGACCGTGCTGTAGGCCCCGGTAGCGACGTTGTAGCGCGTGTAGGTGCCGGGGTTGGCGCCCGCCGCGTCTATCCAGATCACGGAGCCCCCGTGCGCTTTGGGGTATTGTTCATAGGCCCTACCGCCCCCCACGTAGCTGGAGGCTGCGTTGGCGTTCGCGGTGGACAGATTGATCCGGGCACCCGTCGGGCTCCACTGGTAGATGCAATCGAGCGGGCAGTCCGCGTAGCCGGTTCCGGTTGATCCCACAAAGCCACCTTCCACATAAACATAGCCGCCGTCCACGGCCCAGTTGAAGAGGAATGGAATGGCGCTCGCGCCTTGCAAAGTGACCTCTGTGTTGGCTGTGGTGTTGCGAAGCCGGTAGCTACCGTCGTCCGCCTTGTACAGTACCGAAGCCGGGTAAGAACCGTCGACCGCCACGAGCTGACCATTGACTCCCAGGCTGAAGTTGGGCGCGTACGCTGTGGCCGAGCTGGAGGTGACGGTCACCGTGCGCTGAATCACCGTGACGCCGCTGCTGCTGTCGGTGGCGCGCACCGTGAGCGTGTAGGCGCCCGGTGTCAAGCCGGCCAGGTTCATGCTGCCGCTGAAGGGGGCACTGGTCGAACTCATGAACTGGTAGTCGCCCAGGCTGGCCAGCACCGTGACCACACCCGTCTTGTCGGTGGAATAGCTGCCGATGAGGTTCAGCGTGCCAGTGACAAAGGCCCCGTCTGCCGGGGAAGTCACGCTCAGGCCCGGAAGATTGGAGATTGGCACCTGCACCGTGGTGTTCTTGCTGCTGCCCGCGCTGTCGGTGGCTGTGACCAGCATGGTGTGGCTGCCGGACCCGACGGCAGTCGCATTCACGCTGAAACGAAACACGTTGTAGCTGCTGCCGCAGCCCATGCGCGATGAACACGCATTGGGTGTGGTCAGGCTTCCGATGGAGACACCGTCGAAGACGGCGTCGACCCTGGCAATGCCAGACTGGGAACTGGCGCTGACATCGACATTGATGGTGCCGGTGGTGCCCGAAACGGCGGCACTGACCGCAATGTTGGAGTTCGATACCGAGACCGTGCGTCGAACTTCGGTGTAGGAGTCGGCGGCGACCTGAATCTTGGCCATGATCAGATGGTTGCCGTTGGTCTCATTGGAGGTGTTCCAGACCACCGGGTTACCCACACCCGTGCCGGAGCCAATCAGCCGCAGGTCGGTGTACCAGGTGACCGTCGGGTAGGCGCTGGCGCCGCTGATCGACAAATTGACGGCACCCGAGAGCGGTTCGGTCTTGTCGAAAACGATGGTGGGTGGGCTTGGTGGCGCGCTGACTGTGACGCTGCTTTGACCCTGCGGCGTTGAAATAGTCACGGTGCTGCCGGGCAGTACAGCCACGACCCGGTAGACGCAAGAGACTGTGAGCGCGCGTTGCCATTGCATTGCCGTGCCGGCGCCACCCACACCCGAGACGGTCTCCACCAGGCTGAAACTGCCATCTGCGTTTTGCACTTCAATCCGGTAACTCGTGCCTGATGGGAAACTGTCAGACCATTGCAGCAGCACCGTGTTGCTGCCGAGGTTCAGGGTCGCGGTCAGTTGCGTCATATTGGCCGCCGCGCGGTCCAGTACCATTTGCTTGATGACGCTGGTGCTGGTTGATTGGGCCAGCGCCGTGACAACCTGTGCCAGTTGCGTGCTGTTGAGCTTGACCTTCAGTGTGTCGAGCAACTTGTCCTGCGAATCGCCGCCGCCAGAGTTGGAAGCGGTTGCAGCCTTCAGCGCTGTGCTGTTGAAACTGCCGATGCTGCTGGTGTCGACCGTGCCAGACAGAACCAGCGCCACATCGGTTTGCGCAGCCAGCACCGAGGCTGTGGTGATGGTGCGGGTGGCAACGGCCGCGTCAAATTCGGCGAAGAAGGTGGCGGGTTCGCGGCCGAGGGCCCGGGCGGCAAGCATCTCGGTCAGCGGGGTGATGTTGGCAGTGACAGCGTCGCCGCTACCGATGGCCACGCCGTGCAGTTTGGCGCTGTCGGCCGGGCTGATTGCTTCCAGAAGACAAGGTAGAACGCCGGGGCTGATTACCAACTGGTAGTTGCCGTCGGCAAGCGTGACTGCGCTGCCGCTGCCGGTCTGACATTTGACGTTGATGTTGACACCGGCAAGCGCCAGGCCGCTGGCGGCCGTGCCGCTGAGGGTCAGTATTGGCACAGGTGGTGGTATGACCGCAGGGACGGATGAACCACCACCACCACAAGAGGCCAGCAAAACCGACCCAACCAGGACCAAGGAAAGGGTCGTTGTTCTGAAATTCATGATGGGCGTTCCTTGGATGTTGAAGTGAAAATATCGGTCCAGCGCTGGCGTCGCGTCTCGTTCACGCGATCTTGGCTCAGGGCTTCGGATGCGGGCTGACCCAGATCAAAAGTCGACACCGCACGACCGACCGGCACAGCGTAGTTCGCCAGAAGCTCACGGCGTGAGGCTGCCAAGGGGAAGATACTGCCAAAATGACTCGTTTGACTGCATGGCCGCGGAGTTCACGCAATTGGCGAATGGAAGGAGACCTGCGCAGTTGTACCGAGCAATAGAGAAATATTCACAGAAGGAAATCCATTGAACGAAGCCTCAAATCTCGTGCGTCAACTGCCCGAGGGTCCGCTTGATGTCGTCGGCGACATCCACGGCGAATACGACGCCCTGGTCAAGCTCATGCGTGAACTCGGCTACAACTCAGCAGGCGAGCATCCGGATCAACGCAAACTGATTTTTGTTGGCGACCTGTGCGATCGAGGGCCAAACAGCGTCAAGGTGATCCGATTGGTGCAGCAACTGATGCAAGCCGGTAGGGCGCATGCGATCCTGGGAAATCATGAAATCAATTTGCTGCGCAGTGACGCCAAGGATGGTTCCGGGTGGTATTTCGACGAACGAGTCGCGCGTGATGAACGCTACAGCCCATTTGCTCGGCCCGATGAGCAGCAGCGTACGGAAATTGTCGACTTCCTGAAGCGACTGCCGCTCGTTCTTGAACGCAGCGATTTGCGGCTGGTTCATGCGGCCTGGCAGTCAAAGGACATCGCGCTCGCGCGCAGCAGCGTGGGTATGCTCGCCCATGAGTTGTACGACCGGGACCAATCGATGGTCGACAGCTCACTGGTCGCAGACGGTAGTCTGCAGCGGTACAAAGAGGACACGGCAAAGTGGAGGGTGCAACTGGAGGATGCCAACTACAGCCAGATGCCGTTTCTCGAGGGCATTGCGCACCATGACGCGCGCAGCCAAGCCGACAATCCTGTGCGGGTCCTGACCTCCGGCGTCGAGAGGCGAGCCGAGAAGCCGTTCTTCAGCAGTCACAAGTGGCGGTTTGTCGAGCGCGTTTCCTGGTGGGATGATTACCAGGACGACATACCGGTCATCATTGGCCACTACTGGCGAATGGCGGTAGCCGCCGATCGGTCTGTGGTGGGCAAGGGCGACAAAGACTTGTTCGACGGCATCAAGCCCAACGAATGGCTCGGAGCCAGGAAGAACGTCTTCTGTGTGGACTTCTCCGTGGGCGGGCGTTGGCATGAACGTCGCGACAAGTTGCCACTGGGGCAGCGGTTCAAGTTGGCCGCGATGCGCTGGCCAGAGCGATCACTCTTTTTTGACACGGGTGAGACCCTGCAAACCTGAGGCGGCCGTACGACCAAGTGCGGCCCAGCCGCAAAAGAGGGCAACGTGGTCTGCCCGCACCTTTGTTGAACTGAATGGCGTGCCCGAACCGGGCCATGCCGCCACTGGCATGCGACTGCCAAGGCAAGGCACTCGGAGATGGACTTGAAGGAAGATTTCGAACCACAGGCTCATGCCCTGAGCCTGACAGCGGCTAAGGTGAGAGGGATCGCAATGCATTGGAAAGGACGGGACTCATGACAGCCCAAATCGGAGAGAAGTTGACGTACGAGGGCCGCGAACTTTCGATGTGCACCAATCCGCTGGGTGACTATTTCACGCTCGGTGGAACGAACCCTGGTTTCGAGTCGAACTGCACCGCCCTGTGGCGCGGCTACGTCGGCAGCTGGGAGATAGTGGATGGACGTCTGTATTTGGTAGGCCTCAGCGGCACCCTGAAAAGCGGGGACGAAGCGTCCGTTGCGACGATCTTCCCGGGATTTGCAGACAGGGTCTTTGCCCACTGGTACTCCGGCACCCTCAGGATCCCCGACGGGAAACTGCTCGAGTACGTCCACATGGGTTACGCCAGCACCTACGAGCGCGACCTGTGCCTGGAGATCGAATTCGGCGTCGTGAAGGCCACCGCGGTGCATGTCAATGGGGTCGCCGAGGATGATGACGCTTCAGAGGGGTATCAGATTGGCGGGATGTCCGTGTTTCCCAAAGGCAAGAAGGTCGCAGAGAACGCGCCATGATTTATTTGTCGCTTTACCTCGGCGTGGGCGTTGTGATGCTGGCGGTGCTGTTGATTTCAGACAGACGCTCCAATCCTGAGCCATCGATAAAAGCCCTTCTTGACGACCTCAACCCCGACCGGCAGACGACCAGGTACAAGATCCTCAACAAGATTGTCGTGCCCCTCCTGGCCGGTGCGCTGGTGATCTTCGTGTGGCCCGTTGTGCCTGCGATGAAGCTCAAGGATATCTTCTGGAAGAAAGCTGCTGCGAAGACAGAGGAACTGCAATTTGCGGTTGCTCGAGGCGACCTGATCGAGATGGTTGCGCTGGCGCACATCGAGCGTCGCGAAACAGTGCTTGATCCGCTGGGGGCCGTCCCCCAGTGTCCCTTCGGGCATCTGAACGCGGCATGGAAGACTTTTCGGATTGGGTTGCAGCCCCAGGATGTGATTTGGTCCTTCCGCTCCAACTGGGAAACAACCTGGGGACGAAAGGAACTGAGGGCCGGATACGTTGCCGTGAGGGGCGAGGTCATCGGGGCGCACTTTTTGACGGTCTGGAAAGATGGTGATTGACATGCCGGGACGGAGTCACTTGCTCGTGCTGTCCACGATGCGCTCGCGCGGCCATTGAACGGTTTCGGACTGGACGCGCAAGTTGGGCAGCACCAGCAGGTGGGCCAGATGCACCGGAAGGTGTGCGTCGCTCAGGCGCTGGCGCATGGCGCCATATTGCAGCCCCACCTGCGCCACCACGTCTTTCGATCTGCCTCCATATGTCTTGAAAATCCCTGCCGGCGCAAACTCGACTTCGCCGGACTTCACTTCCATCAGCAGCACGTCGCCGCCCTGGTTCACGACCACGATGTCGATTTCGCCGTGCTGCTCCCTCGTCCCCGTGCCTCGGGACCAGTCGACGCTGTGGAACAGCGTGTAGGCGCCGGACACCCCGCGCTCCAGCGTGTTCAGCAGGTCGAGTTCCGCATATTCCCCTACGTTCATGGCTGAGTGATGGGGAGGGGAGGGGCAAAGATGTGCCATGGAATGCGGTGGGTGTGACTCTGGTTTTTGCCGGGCGGTGCCGCGGTTGCCTAAGTATGACTGTCCTCGCGTCACCGTGTGCCGCTGGCCAGGGATGAATTCGACTTAACGGTCGATGGATTCATAAAAGTCGCGACTATTTGATCGCACGCGTTAAAAAAGTCGCACAAACTTCCTTTTGGACGACAGGATTCAACAGGACCTGGGAAAGAAAATGATGCTGCGTGGCTGGCCGCATTGGATGGGTGATAGGGCGTAGCGACTTCAACCTTTGACGCATACCAACTGCTGAAGAATAAAGCACCAAATAATGCATGAAATAAAGCATAATTTATCCATGTCCATCACCCAATCCATCTTTGCAAGAACAACGGTCAGCATGACTGATCTGCGGCGCAACCCCAGTGGCATCCTGGCAGATGCGGGGGACTCGCCCATTGCCGTCTTGAACCACAACAAGCCCGCGGCATATCTCCTGTCGGCCAAGGCCTACGAGGCGCTGCTCGAAAAATTGGACGATGCCCAGTTGGCCAAGATCGTGCAGCAACGCCGGGGGGGTAAAACGGTCAAGGTGAAGCTTGAAGACCTATGAGCTTGAATTCGGTGTAGAGGCCCTCAAGGAGTGGCGAAAGCTCGATGGGTCGATTCAGGCGCTGTTCAAGAAACAATTGGCCAAACGTCTGCAGGCGCCGCATGTTCCGGCGGCGAAACTGCACGGCGAGCTGCAAAACACCTACAAGATCAAGCTGCGCGACTCAGGCTATCGATTGGTCTACGAAGTCGTTGAGCAGCGCCTGGTCGTTGTGGTCATTGCTGTGGGCCGTCGCGATCACGATGCGGTGTATCTGAAGGCATCAAAACGAAATGACGGCTGACGCCTCAGCCCTTCACGCACACCACCTGCTTGAGCGTGTGCAGGATCTCGGTCAGGTCGCTCTGGTTGGCCATGACTTCGTCGATATCCTTGTAGGCGCCGGGAATTTCGTCCAACACGCCCTTGTCCTTGCGGCAGATGACGCCGGCGGTTTGCTGTAGCAGGTCGGCCTCGGTGAAGTGTTTTTCGGCGGCGGTTCGGCTCATGCGCCGGCCGGCGCCGTGGGCGCTGGAGCAAAAGCTTTCCGGGTTGCCCTTGCCGCGCACGATGAAGCTGCGCGCGCCCATGCTGCCGGGCACGATCCCCAGGTCGCCTTCGCGGGCGCGGATGGCGCCCTTGCGCGTGACCCACACGTTGGCGCCGTAGTGGTGCTCCATGGCCACGTAGTTGTGGTGGCAGTTGACGGCTTCGGTCTCGACGCTGAAGGCCGGCAGATGCCGCGCCAGTGCCGCCAGCACCAGCTCCAGCATCGACTGGCGGTTCTGCAGTGCGTATTCCTGCGCCCAGTGCACGGCCTCGACGTAGTCGGCGAAGTGTTCGCTGCCCTCGGGAAAATAGGCCAGATCCCGGTCCGGCAACTGGATCATCCAGCGCTCCATGTCCTTGCGCGCAAGTTTGATGAAGTAGTCGGCAATGGCATTGCCGATGCCGCGGCTGCCGGAGTGCAGCATCACCCAGACCCGGTCGCTCTCGTCCAGGCAAACCTCGATGAAGTGGTTGCCGCCGCCCAGCGTGCCCATCTGGTTGGCCCATTTGGATGATTTGCCGAACGACTTGAGCAGATCAGGATGGCGCTCGGTCAGCGCCTTCAATCCTGATTCAAACGGACGCGCCGCGTCCACCAGCACCCGGTTGTCCGCATGCTGATCACGGCCCACTGGCACGTCGCGGCTGATCTGGTCAAACACCTTGCGCAGCGTTTTTTCGTCGAGCTCATTGGCCGTGAGTGACAGGCGTGCTGCCACCATGCCGCAGCCGATGTCCACACCCACCGCTGCCGGAATGATGGCCTTGTGCGTGGCGATGACCGAGCCGATGGTCGCGCCTATGCCCAGATGCACGTCGGGCATGGCCGCGACATGGTGGTGAATGAAGGGCAGGGCGGCGATGTTGGCCAGCTGCTGCTGCGAGCGCTCGTCGATGTCGTTGGTCCAGATCTTGACCGGGACGCGCTGTTGGCTGAGGACTTTTTGAATGGGCATGGCTGAAACTTTTCCACAGGGGTGGCGCACCACGTGAGCCTTTGGCGCTGGCCGTAACAACAGCGCTTCGACACGGATCGCAGCTTCGGTGAGGACCATGCTGCGAGCCTGCCTGTGGCGATCATTGTCGCAGTGGAAGGCGGCCTGCGCTGCCCTCCCTCTGCGGCGAGCGCAGCAAGTCATGCAGATCAACCCGGCAATACAGGACAAATCCCGATGAACACAAACAGTCAAGATGAACAAGCGCAACTCGTCAGCGCAGATGGCGAAGCGGCCACCCTGCAGTCCGTGCACATCGAGGGACGGCTCGATGGTCTTTTGTTGCAACTGACTTCGCGTCAGTGTTACCGCAACGACGGCAAGAACAACCTGGAGACGGTATACACCTTCCCTCTGCCCTGGGGCGCGACGCTGCTGGGCCTGAACGCGGAGATCGACGGCCATCGATTGCAGGGCACGGTGCTGGAGAAAAAGCAGGCCACCGAGCGCTACGAGAAAGCCATCGACGCGGGCGACACGCCCATCATGGTGGAGCGCTCGGCGAGTGGCCTGTACACGGCGAATCTGGGCAACCTCAAGCCCGGCGAGTCGGCAGTCATCGAGATCGAGTACGCGCAACTGCTGCGCTTCGAGCAGGGCCAGATCCGCATCACCGTGCCCACCACCGTGGCGCCGCGCTATGGCGATGCGCACCGCACCGGCGGCCTGGCGCGGCACGAGTCGGTAGAAGCCAGCCTGCTGGTGGACTACCCGCTGACGCTACAACTCACGCTCACCGGCCAGGCCGCCCAAGGCACGGTGCTGAGCCCCAGCCACAAGGTCGAACAGCAGAAACTGGCCGACACGCTGCGGGTTTCGCTGAAGCTGGGCGCCTTTCTGGACCGCGACTTCGTGCTGCTGTTGCAGGGCCTGCAGGGCAAGTCCTTTGCCACGGTCACGCCCGACGGCGAGCACTACGCCGTGCTGGCCAGCTACTGCCCGGCGCTGCCCGAGAAAACGGCCGAGCCGCTGATACTCAAGGTGCTGGTGGATTGCTCGGGCTCCATGGGCGGCGACAGCATCCAGGCCGCGCGCAAGGCCCTGCATGAGGTGCTGAAAGAACTCACGCCCGAGGACTGGATCGGCTACAGCCGCTTTGGCTCAAGCGTCGTGCACGACCTGGCCGGCACAAGGCCGTGTGACGGCGCCACCGTCAAAAAGGTTGCGAACATGATTGCGGCCACCGAGGCCGACCTTGGCGGCACGGAGATGAATGCAGCGCTGATTTCTACCTTCGAGCTCGGTGCGCAGCGCGGCTGGAAGAGCCTGTTCGCCGTGTCGCAGGAACGGGCGAAGCAGCAGGACGTGCTGCTCATCACCGATGGCGACATCTGGGACGTGGAAGAAGTCATCCGCAGCGCGAAAAGCTCGGGGCACCGCGTCTTCGCCGTGGGTGTGGGCAGCGCGCCGGCGGAAAGCCTGCTGCGCGAATTGGCGGAAAAAACCGGCGGCGCCTGCGAGCTGGTGTCGCCCAATCAGGATGTGGCCGAAGTGATTCTGCGCATGTTCCGGCGCATGCGCGCCACGCGCAGCTGCGACCTGGCCATCGAATGGGGGCAGGAACCGGTGTGGCAGTCACCCTTGCCGAAGAGCCTGTTCGCCGGCGACACGGTTCATGTGTTTGCTCGCCTCGCCCGGGCACCGAACTGGACACCGATGCTGTCGTGGGCGGGTGGCCCCGAGCGCGTGCACCTTGCCGCCGCCGAACTCGAGGGCGCCGCCGGCGATACCTTGGCGCGCATGGGGGCTGCGGCGCAGTTGGCGTCAATGCCCTTGGGTCTGCCCAAGTCGGTCACCCCTGAACAGGATGCGGTTCGGCTGGACCTGGCGCTGCGTTACCACTTGGTGACGGAGCAGACGAATCTGCTGCTGGTGCATGTGCGCGCAGACGGCGGCAAGGCCGAGGGGCTGCCGGCCCTGGCGCCAGTACAGCACATGCAGGCAGCAGGGTGGGGCGGGGTAGGCACGGTGTCGGCCTGCATGCCCGCTTTCAGCAACAAGCTTGTTTCATTCAACGTGCCATCGGTGTGGCGGACGTCAAGGGCGATGGCGGCACCGCTGGACGATCCATTCGTAGTGCACTGTGGCGATGACTCCGATGGGGACGATGACCTGTCGTGCGATTCCTATGAGGATGCGGCGTTCCTGCGCAAGGGTCGTGTCGTCACGCCCTTGGCCTTGCTGGAGGCGTTCGACGCGCTGGCACAGGCGGCCGGCGCCGAATCCTGGTTCGGTGACAGGCTCGATGAACAGCGATTGCCGGTCGGGTTGACGCGGCTGCTCGGTGAACTCGAGATAGCCCTGGGTTCGCGCGCTCAGGCATGGGCCTTGGTGCTGCAGTGGCTGCAGGGTCAGCTGAGCGATGAGTTTGTCTTTTCGCGCATGGGCGCACGCGTCCTGCGGCACACTCTCAAGTCAGTGGACGCAGGCAAACTGGCGCAGGGTACGAAGCAGGTGGCCGCGCAGTTGGCGCGCGTGACAAGTGGCGCCTGGGGCAGGACTGTGGCGCCGGTTGTCAAAGAGCGCGGTGCCGGTAACGGCAAGTTAGCGCCGACAACGACACAGGATATTGACGACTTCGAGATCCCTGCATTCCTCAGAAAAAGTGCGGACTGAGCAAGCGAGTTGGCATTGAGCCGCCGCTTGGGAGTGCTGGCGGAAATGGCAAACCCTGGGGCCGCCTTTTTTTTTTCATCCCATCATTGCTTGTGCGATGAGCACCTTACCGTGACGCAACCAACATGAACAAGCACCTCGTCCTCCTGGGCGACTCCATTTTTGACAATGCAGCCTATGTGGCCGGCGGACCATCGGTGATTGATCAGGTGAGGCAGTTGATGCCCCCGACTTGGCACGCGAGCCTGCTGGCTGTGGATGGACACACGACTGTGCAGGTTATGGACCAGTTGCGGCGTTTGCCCGAAGGGGCAAGCCATCTGATTCTGAGCGTGGGCGGAAACGACGCACTGACTTGCGTACCGCAATTGCAGGCCGCATCCGCGAGCGTCATGCAGTCGCTGACTTCCCTCACCGAGATGAAGAACGGTTTTGAAGCGGCTTACCGAAAGCTGCTCGCTTCGCTGCTGGACCTTCGCATGCCGCTGCTGGTGTGCACCATCTATGACCATGTGCCCGGTCTGCCCGAGGAACTCAAGACGGCGCTGGCGCTGTTCAACGATGTGATCTTGCGCGTGGCCATTGAACACCGGTTGCCGATACTTGACTTGCGCATGATCTGTACCGAGGCGGGAGACTATTCCACCCAATCCCCGATCGAGCCGTCCGCGCAAGGCGGGGAGAAGCTGGCGGGCAAAATCGTGCAGACGGTGGCGAATCACGACTTTGCGTCTGGTGGTTGTCGAGTGTATTTCTAGAAAAGGCAAAGCAAGCATGTACGACGTCATTGGCGACATTCACGGTCAACTGGAAAAGTTGGAGGGACTGTTGCAGGCCCTGGGGTACACAAAACTCGGACCGGCGTATCGGGCTCCCTTGGGGCGAAAGGCCGTTTTCCTGGGCGACTTGATCGATCGTGGTGCGGGTCAATTGGGTGTTCTCGAGATCGTGCGCGCCATGGTCGACAGTGGCGACGCCCTGTGCATCGCCGGCAACCATGAATTCAACGCCGTCGGTTTCGCGACGAGAAGTCCGAACGAAGGAGGTCAATTTTTGCGGTCACGTTCGACCAAAAACACCAAGCAACATGCGGCGTTTCTGTTGGCGGTGACGCAGGACTCGCCGGAGCACTTGGCCTGGGTGAACTGGTTCAAGACCTTGCCGTTATCGCTGGATTTGAAGGGCATACGGGTGGTACATGGCGACTGGGATGACGCCCAGGTCACGGCCGTCAATTCGGTGCTGTGGGAGCCAAACAGCGCGACCCGGACCTGGTCGGACGCCTTTGTGCATGGAAGTTACGTGGAGGACTCTGAGCTGATGCGAGCCAGGAAGTTGCTGACCTGCGGCATGGAACTCGACCTGCCCGAGGGGGGCTACATCGAGGACAAGGAAGGTCACAAGCACTACGAGGTGCGTATCGCCAGGTGGCGCGATTGGGCAACACGGTTGCACGAAGTGGCCCTGGTGCCCCATGACCAGCGCCAACGGGTTCCTGACCTGGCGCTTGAAGGGCTGGTGGAACTGTCGGGACCGACCGGTTCACCGATCTTCATCGGTCACCACTGGTTCAAGGGTCAGCCGCTTATCGAGTCGCCCAAGCTCGCTTGCCTGGACTGGTCTGCTGCCACGGATGGACCGCTCGTCGCCTACCGCTGGGACGGAGAAACAGAGTTGCGCAACGAGAAGCTCGTCTGGTTTGGCGGCAATGATTTCACCGTCGCCGCAGCAACTCAAGGGTCCTCGGGTCGCCCTGGCCCTTGAAATATTTTTCCAGTGCTAGCTTGAACAGCGGCACATCCGGCAGTACCGCTGCAAACAGCGTCAGTGAGGAACAGAACTTGAGGTCGTCCGGTGTGTCAAAGATCTGGAACGCGGTTTTTCCCTTCACGGCCATGACGAGTTCGATGCACTGCTTGAGACGCTCGCCAAGGACTGGGTGCTGCCAGTAGGCCAGGGCCTCGACACTGGAGGCGATGGCGTAGTGCTTGGCCATTTCGCTGCGGCCCAGGCCATCCAATTGCGGAAAGACGAACCACATCCAGTGGCTGGTCTTGCGGCCGGCGGCAAGCTCTTCAATCACATCCTGGTAAACGGGGTCCTGGGCGTCGATAAATCGCTGGAGGTTGGCTGGATTGCTCATGCCGATGAGTCTAACGGGCGGGTCGATTGCACTTTGATTTCGCACTCTTGAACTCAGGCTCACGCCCTGAGCCCCACGCTGTTCATACTGACTGTTCACCAGCAAATCACCAAGGAGAATGCCCATGACTGCAGCCAACAACCGTCCCGGATCCGAGTCTTCCGCCACACAAAGTTCAACCACGGGACTGCAGCCAACCCTGCTGATCAGCCCGCTGCGCAGCGTGGTGGCCGCCAGCGGCTGCACGCTTGACGCGCTGGTGCGCGTTCAGGCCCCGGCGCAGCCCGTGGACAGTGGCGCGGCACCGCGTGAACCCCTGCGGCTGTCGGTCGTGGTCGATCGTTCCGGCAGCATGAACGGCGCGCCCCTGGAAGAAGCTCTGCGCTGCGTGAACCACATCGCCAGCCGCCTGCAAGCCACGGACCAGATGGCCGTGGTGCTGTACGACAACCAGGTGCAGTTGCCGGTGCCGCTGCAAGCCGTCAATGCCACCACGGTGAGCCGAGCCCTGGCCGGTGTGGAAAGCGGCGGGAACACGGCATTGTTCGATGGATGGAAGGCTGGCGTGGACCAGCTGCTGGGCATCACGGCGGGGCAACTCGGGCTGGAGATTCAGGGCCAGGCTTCAGCACCGGGGAGTCTGTCGCGTGTCATCCTGCTGTCGGACGGTCAAGCCAATCACGGGCTGACCGAACCGCTGGAGATCGCCAAACATTGCAGCCAGGCCTTGGACCAAGGCGTGAGCACCACCACAGTGGGGCTGGGCCGCGGTTTCAACGAGGACCTGATGATTGGCATGGCCCGTGCCGGAGGCGGCCAGCAGTACTACGGCCAG
>CAIKVZ010000124.1 GCA_903830985.1 uncultured beta proteobacterium | reverse complement strand
CGCGCATGGAAAAAGGTGATCCCAGCGTTTCCTTCGGCGTCTACGCGACGGCCCTGTGGCTGATGGGGCGTGCGCCGGCCATCGCCGATCTGGCGGCCCCGGTGCATGACCAGGGCGCTTTGGAGGAGGCGGTGCGCGTGGCCAAGGCCCGCGCGGTGCGCAAGCCGGCCTCCATTGCGGCGCGGTTGATCGCTGGCGCCGCGACACCCGCAGACGCTGCGGCCAAGGTCTGAGCATGGACTTCGATATCAAGCAATACCAACCGGTCGACACGCTGTTCCTGTGGTGGTTGGGTACGCCTGGCCAGCCACAACTGATCGGGACACTCAAAACGGTGCGTTCCGTCAAAGGTGTTTCGCTGCGCTATGCCGCGTCCTGGTTGCAGTCAGGATTTGCGCTCAGCGAGGACATGCCGTTGATGGACAGCGAGTTCGTGCCCGTCGAGCCAGAAACGGCTGCAGGCGCCGTCGATGACGCCCGTCCGGACCGCTGGGGTGAGCGGGTCATCCGTTTTCTGGACAAACCGCCACGGCTGTCTGTGATGGAGTTCCTGTTATTCGCTGGCGATGAGCGCTTCGGCGCGCTGGGTGTGTCGATCTCCCCTGATGCCTATGTCGCGCGTCGCCTGGGGCCCTTGCCTCAGCTCGCCGACGTGGCAGCGATCGAGGAGTTGGTGCGCCGGATCGTGAACGGTGAGGCTATCGACCCTGCACAACAGCGCCTGATCGCACCTGGCGCCGCGCTGGGCGGTGCCGGACCGAAGGCCTTGCTCGACATTGACGGTCATCCCTGGATCCTCAAGTTCAACGATCCCGGCGAGGCGATCGACATGCCTCTGGTCGAACACGCGACCATGACGCTGGCGGCCCAGGCCGGCATCCGTGTCGCCCAGACCCGCCCCATCCCGCTGCAGGCGGGGGGCCATGCGCTGGCCGTGAAGCGCTTCGACCGGGACGGCGGGCAACGCCTGCATGCCTTGTCGGCGAATGTGGCGCTCAAGGCAGCGGGTGAAGGCATGGGCTACCCCGAGCTGGCGCAACTGCTGCGCCGGCGTGGCGCATCGGCCGGTGGAATGAGTCTGCAGCACATGCACGAGTTGTTTCGGCGCATGGTTTTCAACATCCTCATGGACAACATCGACGACCACGAAAAGAACCACGTTGTGCTCATGAACGACCGGGGTGAGTACGAGTTGTCGCCGGCCTTCGATGTTCTGCCCTCAGGCCAGGCGCTGGGCTATCAGCAGATGCGCGTCGGCGCCCAGCAGGCGGACGCGACACTGAGCAACGCCTTGTCCGAGCATCGGCTTTTCGGGCTGAAGCCGTCGCAGGCCGTCGAGCAGGTGAGGTCTGTCGTGGCCGTGGTGGCGGGCTGGCAGGCGCATTTCTCAAGCCACGGTGTGACGCCAGTCCACATCCGATCACTGGCGGCTCAGATTGACCGGCCCTTTTTGCTGGAGCAGCGGCTGAAGTTCTCGTAGGTCGGGCTCAATTCACTTTCCCGTTGGCGTCAATGAGGTCGGCCAGGCTGATCATCAACAGGTGGGGATCAAGCGGTGATGGGTCGAAGCCGATCTTTTCATAAAAAGTCCGGGCTTCGTCCGACAGCGCGTAGACCGTCATTCCCCGGATTCCAATCGCATCGGCGGCCTGAATGACGCGCATGCCAGCATCCCGAACCAGCGAACGCCCGAAACCATGGCCCTGCAAGGACTGGTCCACTGCCAGGCGGCCCAAAACGACAACCGGAATCGGCTCTGGCATGTTTCGACGAAACCGACCTGTGGCAGCCGTCGTGGTGATTGCGCCAGATGCCAGCGCGTAGTACGCAACAACTCGCGACCCGGAACAGACCACATAAGTTCTCGATGCTCCTTGAGTCTGGTTTTTCAGGCTTCGGCGCTTAAGCCACTGATCCAGACTGTCGACGCCACAAGAAAAACCCTCGGTCAGATGCTCCTTGGTCAACGGCATGGGAGCCGTCAGCTTCATCCACGCTCCCAGGGCGCGGATGTCTGCATGGTTTTGCGCAGCCGGCTATTGGCCTTGGGCGGCATGTCCAGTCGGGCCTGAAACTGCTCAAAGGCTTCAGGACCGACCGACATGATCACTTGGTCCAGCAAAGTGTCTTCTGCAGCCAGACGGGCGGAATCCAGAATGAAGTCTGTGCGATTTTTCCCGCGCGATTTGGCCGCACGATCGATCAGATCGCGGACTTCGGGTTTGATGCGAATGTTGAGGGTTTCGCGTTTTGCGTCGGTGGCAGGTTGCATGCTGGTTCCTCCTGGAGAGGCGACCACTTTATCAGGTTGTAATGACGTTGTCATTAAATGCCCATACTTCATGAGATCAGGGGTCCAGCGTTTCAGTGCTTCGTCGCAGTGTGCGATTTTTAGCGGTTGATCGGATTGACGGTGCTCCAGGCCTCAATTTGATCAGTGTGGCCTTGCGATAAAGGGCATTCGTAGGGGGTTGACGCCGCCGTTTTGTGCGAGAGCATGAATTCGCGAAATAGCTCGCGATTCATGAAGGAGCGCAGACATGTCAAACGCAGTGGTTCATGTCCGTGGCAGCCAAGCCGTGCTGCCCACCGTGTTGGGGCTCGGCCCCGCACGGATTCCCGTCGGTGGCAAGATACGCGCCGGCATCAAGGTGCTCACGGCCAAGGCGGCTGACCATCCCGACGCATTGGCCATCTACGAACGGGGCCTGGCGGCAGGCGACTCGTTCGTGCAGATCGAGCGCGCACTGGCGCAGGCGCTGCCACAACTGAAGTCCCCGCTTGTCCCGAAAAATGTCGCCTGGTTTACCGTGCGCGGGCAGGATTTTTCCAACCCTGAAATAGCGCAGCAGATCATGCAGTTGTTCGGTGAAGACCGCGGCGACGGGGTGCGGCGCCTGTACCGCTTCCCGGTGGTGTTTCCTTCCGACAGTTGGCAGACGGTGATGCCGCATGAACTGGCGGCCTGGGGCTCGGGCGAGAAACGCTTCTGGTCCGATTATTCGAGCGACGGCCGTGTGCGCTCCTGCCGCCACTTTGCGGGCGTGCCCTATGACGACGCCGGCAAACGCGTGATCCGCATCTTCGGCGGTCGCAAGACTCTGCTGCGTGAGTACAACGGCGGCCTGTGCGAGCCCGAAGCCTGCGCCGAATACCAGCGCCACGAATGCAACCTGAGCGGCAGATTCCTGTTCTTCATCCCGGGCATCCGATCCATCAGCGCCTTCGAGTTGCACACCAACAGCTTCTACGCCATGAACGCGGCGATCCAGAAGTTCCAGACCATCAGCTTTTTGCGCGGCGGGCGCATTTCGGGATTCCTGGACGCGCAGCGCACGCCGTTCTACTTGAGCAAGAAGCTGATGGAGGTGCCGCGCATCGATGCGCAGGGCCGCAGCGTGCGCACCGCCCAATGGATCATCGACCTGGAAGCGCCCATCGATGTCACGGCCTTGTTGCGGCAGAACGAGGATGCCGGTGCGGCCATCGTCCAGGCCGCGCAAGCGGTGCAGGTGCTGCAGGGGGAGGGTAGTGCTGTATTCGTCGCGCCACCTGCCGAGTCGGTGCTAGGGGTCGGCGACGCTGCCGACGATCAGGCGGTTCCGACGGTCGAGAGTCGGGGGGCTGAAGCGACCGGGACCCAGTTGGATAAGGTGCTGCAACAGGCGCAGGCCTACGGCATTGCTCCGGCCCAATTTCAGGCGTATGCGGACCAGCGCTGGGGTCGCGGCTGGCGCCTGAACGCCTTCGGTCGCGCGCAGGTACTGGAGGAACTTCAGCGCCAGCAAAACGACCCCAAGGGTTATGCCGACAAGATCGAGTGCGCCTTGCGGGAGGCATCATGATTCGCGTCGCCCATTTTTCTGATCTGCACTACAGCGCCAGGAATCTGCTCGAAGCCGACAAGTGCTTCAGCCACGCCGTGGAACGCGCCATTGCCTTGAAGGTCGACGTCGCCGTGGTGGCTGGCGACGCGACGGACCATGCGCTGGAGTTGCACGCACCCGCGGTGGAGCGTCTGGCGCGCCAGATACGGCGCCTGGCGGACCATTGTCCGGTGCTGATGTTGCAGGGCACCTTCTCGCACGAGCCGCCGGGCAGCCTGTCACTGTTTCGCCTGCTCGGCGGACGCCATCCGGTGTTTGTCGCGGACCGAATTTCCCAGGTGGGTCTCAGTGAGCAGGGGCACTGGCTCGTGTCAGACGACTGGCACTTCGCGGCCCTTCCAACCGGACTGCGTGCGCTGTTTTCCTGTGTGCCCACTGTGAACCGGGCGGCTGTCGCAGCAACCGTGGGTGCGAGTGCTTCGGCTGACGCAGTGGGCGAACAACTGGCGCTGTTGCTGCGCGGCTTTGCCGCCACCAACCTGGCCGCCCACGCACAGGACCTGCCCACGATAGGCGTGTCCCATGGCACGGTGTTTGGCAGCTTGTCAGAACATGGCGTACCCATGGCCGGCTTTGACCACGAGTTCACGACAGGTGCGCTGTTCGCGGCCCAGACCCAGGCCTTCATGCTGGGTCACATCCATCGGCATCAGGCCTGGGAGCGCACGAGCAGCGGCATCGATGGCAGGCCGCTGCAACAGCGCATTGCCTACGCAGGCTCCATCGGGCGTTTTCATTACGGCGAGGAGGGCGACAAGGGATTCTTGTTGTGGGAGCTCAGTGACGAAGGGCTGCGGTGCACCTTGGATCCGAGTCCTGCGCGCCGAACCCTGGACATCGTGTTTGACGGCAAACCCGACCTTGACGGTCTGTGCAGTGCCTTGGCGCAGGCGGATGTTGCCGGGGCTTTTGTGCGCGTGCGCTGGACCGTGGCCGACGAGGACCGGCACGAAGTGGATCGAGCCGCGATGCAATCGATTCTTCAGGGCGCGGCCGAGGTCAAGCTCGAAGGCCGCATCGTGCCGGTGGTACGCACGCGGTCGGCGGGGATTTCCCGGCTCATCAGTCTTGCCGACAAGGTGCGCGCCTGGGCCGTGGCGTTGCAGGCGCAACCGCAACCGCTGCTGGACTGCCTGCAGACCTTGGCCGAGAAGACGCCAGAGGAGATTGCCGAAAGCGCCCTGTCCGCCGCTGCGCCAGGCGCTGATGTGCGCTCCGAAGAGGACGCAACTCTGGCGGCTTGATCAGCCTTTGGGATGGGTGAACTGGGCGTTTGGCAGCAGGCGATCACGATCGGCAGCGCCCAGCATGGCCTTGTTGCTCAGACCATCGAGCCCAGGAAGCATGCCGCCTCGTCCACGGAAAACCGGCAGGCGTATTGGTTTGGCGGGTGCGGGCTTCGCTGCTGACTTACTGGCTTCAACGAGCAAGGGGTCATCAGGCAACTTGACGGCGGTTTTCACGGCTTGATGGGTGGGGACTTAAGTCTGATCTGATTTTCGACGGATTGTATGACCGACTGAGATTGTCTCAAGATGGGTATTTCCAAAGAAAGTAATGTGATATATTATTTCCAAGGAAAGTGATGTGCAGCATGCCAACCATCTCCAGACAGAGCAACAAAAAACCGGAAGCCGCCGCCGTTCTGAGCAAGGCTGTTGCCCGTGCAGCGGCCCGTTTGGATATTCCCCAGGCGATGTTGGCCAAGGTGCTGGGTGTCAGTGCACCGACCATCTCCAGGCTTTACAGCGGCGAATACCTGCTCTCTCAAGACCGCAAGGAATGGGACTTCGCCTTGCTGTTCGTGCGCGTTTTTCGCTCGCTGGATTCCATCGTTGGTGATGAATCGACCGCACGCAAATGGCTGGCCAGCGAAAACCTTGGCTTGAACGGCAGGCCCATTGAATTGATTCGCAGCATCGAAGGACTGGTCCGTGTCGTTCAATACCTGGATGCCTCCCGCGGTCTCGTCTGAGGCCCGGCCCTGGCAGGGACCCGTGTGGCGCATCGTTGAGGCGCAACACATCGCGTCCACCATGAAGATCGTTGACAACGACGAAGAGCAAGACCTGCTCGAGTCGCTGCTGGAGGGCAGCAAACCCAGCGCACCCGATGCCACCATGGGCCTGGATTACCTGCTGGCCACCCCTTTTCGGTATCACCCCTTGCGCGGCGGTTCCCGATTTCGCGCTGTAACCGATCCTGGGGTGTTTTATGGCGCGCAGTCGGTGCGCACGGCTGGTGCGGAGTTGGCTTACTGGCGCTGGAAGTTTCTCAAGGACGCAGTGGATCTGGAAAAGCTCGAGCCTGTGGCGCATACGGCGTTCAGTGTCGACGTCAGTACAAGCTTGGTCGACCTGAGGCAGGCACCGTTCAGTACCGATGCACCATCCTGGCAGCACCCATCGGACTACAGCGCCACACAAGCCTTTGCACGGGTTGCACGCGAAGCCAAGGTCGGCGCCATCCAGTACCAGTCGGTTCGGGATCCCTCACCCGCATGGTGTGTGGCGCTGCTGACGCCAAAGGCGTTTGCCAAGCCCAAGCCACACCGCTCAATGCAAAACTGGTGGCTTGCAGTGCACCGTGACGCGGTCGTTTGGCGGCGCGACAACAATTCCATGACTTTTTCAGCGGCCGGTTGGTAGTTGACAGTCAGTGTTGTGGCGCTGACGGGTGCTGCGGGCGATATCAGCGAACAAGGCAGCCAAGTTCGGTGTGCCGTCGGATTTGATTGCGCTGGCATGGTGGATCAAAGGGCGTCGGCGCAGAACACGGCTGGCGTGACGATCCGGGTACGACCGATATGTCCACGCTGAATCAGTCCAGCCCGATGATCCCCTGTCCCCAGATAGTCGGCCTCTCCCACGGTCGCCATTGACAAGAGGAAAGCGTCGAATGGATCATCAGCCTCAATGTCTGTGGGAAGTTGCTCCAGCACCAAGGCACGCTGCAGGTTATTCACCATGGCGCCCACACGATGTGGTTGGAGAATTGACTTGAATTTTGGATAGCGACTCGCCCTTCGTAGCTCATCCAGTTGGGTTGACGACGTCACAATTTCGAAGCGTGCTGCTCGCCAGGCGCGGTAAATGGTATCGGGGTAGCCATGGGGAGATATCAAGGCACTGAGCAGGACATTGGTGTCCAGGACGACACGCATCAGTGTTCACGGGCCCACTGCACTGCCTCGGCAACTATCTCCGTCAAATCAGCCTCGGTGACATTAAAGTTTGCGGCCTTGGCATGCTCGGCTGATAGCTCCAGGATATGTGCACGAACTGCTTCCTCGATAAAGCGGGAGAGGTCG
>CAIKVZ010000123.1 GCA_903830985.1 uncultured beta proteobacterium | reverse complement strand
ATGGTGGCGACCGTGCGTGTTACCGGCCCGGCGACGATGTGATTCAACTGCCCTTGCCTGGGGTGTTTCCCGAGGCAAGCCGCTACTACAACGTGGCACTCCATGAATTGACCCACAGCACGAGTCATGCCTTCATTGGCCCCAATCCGGCGCTTGACTTGTGGCCAGGTTACCTGGGAGCCCTCATCCGTTCATGCCGCGCATGCGCCTGATCGAGGCGTTCAAAGGGCGAGGGAATGCTACCCAGGTCAAGGCGCTTCGATATACCCGCAGTGTTGGGGTGCCAACGTCAATTCCCATGGATGGAGTCGCTCTCTTCGAGCACCTGCTCAAGCGCACCGAGCCACTGGTTGCCATCGCCCCGCCGGAGCTCAAGGACAGTGTTTGGCTCTACCAGGCGCAAGCCAAGGCGCATCTAGGCAAGCTGACCAGACTGGAGGGACATTTACTCGGCTACAACATCGCTGGCTTCGTGCGTCGGCACGGCCTGTTGGGCGACGATGGTAGGCCGCTCACTCTGAACACCTCACGCCTGCGCAAGACGATGGAAAACAGGCTGTGGCGTTTGAGCAATGGTGACCTATTCACGGTAGCGGCCATCATGGGTCACGACCCGAAGGTAGCTGACCAAAGTTATCTATCGGTCACCGACGAGATGAGGTCGAACGCTGTCTTCGTGGGTGAGGCCCTTCCCGACACATACCGTACGGCAAAAGGAGCTACCCGACCGCCTCTGGAACGTACGCCAACCGGGCGCTGCAAGGACAGCCTTCAGGGCGACCGGGCGCCCAAAGACGGTACGCATTGCACGGATTTCCTGAGCTGCCTCGGCTGCCGTAGCTACGCAGTGATCGGCACCAGTGAAGACCTGCACCGCCTCTTCAGCTTCTACTGGTTCCTGGAAGCCGAGAGCAAGAACACGAGATCCCGCGAATGGGCGGAGTACTTCACGCTCATTCGAACGCAGATTGATCTATTCACCCTGGACAAGTTCGACGAGGACATGGTGATCCAGGCCAGGGAGTTGGCCCGCAGGGTACCACTGAAATTCTGGAGTCAATACCGCCATGCCATCTCAAGGAGCGCGCGTGCCTAATCATGCACCCCTGTCGTTGCGGCCTCTAGCAACAAGCGCTGCTGCTCCGCACTCAGCTCTGATCATCAGCTCTGCGATGGCCCCCGCCGGCGACACGCAAATTCTGAGCCGCTACGACGATGACGTCTGGGAGCTGTGGCCCTATTTCGACCAGTCTAATGTGACGCCCGGCAACAAGCGCATTGACTGGGCGCGCGTTCCTGAGCAATTCAGGGAGGGATGTAAGTCAGTGGTCTACCGCTATTGGAAGGAAGGTTTGCCAGGGGCCACCCCTCCCATCGCGCGGTCAATCGTGGCCATCACGATGCATCTCACTGTGCTGTTCAACTTTCTCGCGGCCCTCGGTGTTCGTGGGTTGAGCCAGGTGCATCCGATTCATATATCCGGGTTTATCCATCACCGGCGGACAACCGACCGCGTCAAGCCAGGCACGCTCGTTCGTAATCTGCTAGGCATCGAACTGTTGTACCGATTCCGGTCAGAAGATGTCGATTCCCTGGGCTTCCATCCGTGGCCCGGTTCATCGGCAGCCGATCAAGCTGGTCACACCGGTCCGGTGCGTTCAATAGGCGGTACAGCATTGATCCCGCCACCAGTGCTCCAGCAGCTCTACGTCACCGCTGAGGGCCTGTTGGCACGGGCATGCTGACCATCAATGCCGATGAGCACCCGCTGATGCGACTCTTCCACAAACCTGCCGATGAAAAGCGCATGGTGGCGATCCTTCCGTCGGATCGGTATCAGGACTGGCTGGAAGTGTCGGCAGAGCACAGCAAGGAATT
>CAIKVZ010000122.1 GCA_903830985.1 uncultured beta proteobacterium | reverse complement strand
GCCCTTCTTATGCAACCTCACGACTTGCTTACGCCGCTCGTGGAGTTGCTCCAGTGTTTGCTTTCTTGCGTTTTCTTTTTCCATGCCAGTGTGATTCGGAAAACTTGGAAAAGTTCATACTTTATTGGGCCCGATCAATATCTGCCGGAAAACTTCTACTTCGCCGGCTTCGACATGTGGTACGACACGAACCACGCCCCGGTTTTGGCGCACCCCATTCCAGACCAGCAGGCAACCGCTGGCAGTTCCTACGCGTTCAACCTGCCCGAACACACCTTTACCGACGCGGACGGCGACCCGCTAACGTACACGGCGCAGTTGCTGGACCAGGACTGGGTAGCACTTGATTGGCCCTCGTGGCTGCATTTCAACAGCAGCACCGGCGCCCTCAGCGGCACGCCGGCGCAAGGCGACATCGGCAGCTATACGGTGCTTCTCATGGCCGTCGACCCGCACCAGGCCATGGTGGATGGCGAGTTCACGCTGAACATTGGCGCTGCTCCGGTGCCCACAGGGCCGCCAAGCGGCAATGTCGCCATCGCCGGCACCACGACTCAAGGTCACACCCTGGTTGCATCAAATTCGCTGTCGGACCCCGATGGCTTGGGCAGCATCAGTTACCAGTGGCTGGCGAACGGCGTGGCCATCGCCGGTGCAGGCGGAAGCAGTCTGGTGCTGGCCGAAGCACAGGTGGGCAAGACCATCACGGTGAGCGCCAGCTACACCGACGGCCACGGGACGGTCGAGTCAGTGACCAGCACCGTCAGTGCGGTCATTGCCAATGTCAATGATGTCCCTGCTGGCAGCGTAACGTTCACTGGCACAGCCGTTCAAGGTCAAGCCCTCAGTGCGGCCAACAACTTGTCAGATCCTGACGGCTTGGGCAGCATCAGTTACCAATGGCTGGCGAACGGCGTGGCCATAGTCGGTGCCAGCGGCAGCACTCTGGTGCTGGCCGAAGAACAGGTGGGCAAAAACATCACGGTGAGCGCCAGTTACACGGACGGCCACGGTACCGCTGAAAGCCGGGCCTCTTCGCCATCCAGTGTCGTTCTGAGCTCCGACACGACCGCCCCGAGTGTGGCGAAATTCAGTCCGGTGGCGGGCGGCGCCGACGTCGCCCTGGGCTCCAATATCGTCGTTACGTTCAGCGAGCCGGTTGTGCACGGAACTGGATTTATTGTGCTCAGCGACGCGGCAGGTGCGGAAATCGAGCGTTTCGACGCGGCAAGCAGCCTCAACTTGAGCGTCTCGGGTGACAACCTGACGATCAACCCAACGGTCGATCTTGCCTATGGAACAACCTACCATCTCGCCTTCTCTGCGGGCATTGTGAAAGATCAGGCCGGGAACAATTCCGCCGCAACGAATGACTACAACTTCAGTACGCAAACCAAACCTGTTAATCAGACCCTCGTGGGAACCACTTCCGATGACCTTATCACTTCCGGTTCGGGCGACGCCGTGATTGACGGCGGTGCAGGTATTGATACGGTTGTGTACAACGGTGTTCGCGCCGGATACACCATGCAAAAGACGGGAGATGCCATCCTTGTGGTCGACGTTGCAGGCAAGGAAGGAAAGGACACGCTGACTCACGTCGAGCGACTCAGGTTCGCGGATGGGTCCCTGTCGCTGGATGTGGGCACAGCGCAGTCCGGTGGTGAAACTGAACTCCTGCTGGGTGCTGTGCTTGGAAAGACGTTGTTGGCAACGAAGGAGTCCCTGATAGGGACAGTGATCGGGTTTTTTGACCATGGCTACTCAATGCAGCAGCTTGCCGGTGCGCTGATGCGGCTTGACATCTGGGGACTCCTGGCCAGTGGTGGAAACCCCGGCGCGACCAGCACCCAGATTGCAAACTACCTACTCTCGACTGTGAACGGTGTCGCTCCTGACGCGCAGACCCTCGTTGAAGCAGTGAGTGCCTTGAATATGGAAACGGGCACGGACCAGGGGAATTTTCTCTGGCATTTGGCGGAATCCGGGAACAACCAGCTACAGGTCGACCTGGTGGGACTGGCTGCGACAGGTCTCGCGTATAGCCAGACGTGACATGTAGTGTCGGGGACGCACCGCAAAACTGTTGCGCAGGACGCGTTCGTCAGGTCACTGCCTCGGCACGGCCCTGTACCTCAAAACGCGTAAAACCCCCCACTCCCCAGGGTCGAAGTCTGGCCCTCAATCCCAGAGAACACCCGGCGCCCGTAGAAAAATGGCAGTCCCCAGTCGAAGCTGGTGACGTCGCCGCTGGGCCCGGACAGGGTCGGGAGGACCGCGTTGGAACTGGCGGAAAACAGCTGGATGGCGTTGTCGATGGGAAACTTCACCAGCGCCGTTTTCGCATTGGCGCCGACCATGGTGGCAGACAGGTTGGTCAGCGTTGGCGGGCAATAAAAACCCGCTGCGTTGCCGCTGCACTGCGTGATGGCGGACTCGAAGTAGATGCCGTTGGAGCCGGTGTCGATGAAGCTTGAGTTCATGGTCGTGTTGGCGTACACGGTACCCAGATAGCCGCTGGCGTCGGCGGTGAGCATCGACAAGCTGACCGGCTGGTTGTTGCTGCGCGTCCCGATGCCGAAGATCAGCGATCCGCTCAGGCTCACTGCACCCTCGTTGCCGATGGCCGGCAGGTCGACGAGCATGCCGTTGTTGTCGCTGGAAAACAGCGGTACCGGGTTTTGCAACTGCTTGCTGGTGCTGGCAGAACTGCCTGTGGCAGCCGTGCAACTGGCGCTGGTGCAGGTGTAGTAGAAGCCGCTGCGTGAATGCACGCTGCAGTTGGCGCCACAGTCGTGGCTGAACAGTCCCAGTCCCAGGATGCCCTTGGCGCCCATCTGGGCCACGGTGTTCATCGGCGTTCCGGTGGAGCAGGCCGAACCCAGGGCGCTGTAGGCCGGGTCGCCGACGATCTGGAACGGCACGTTGGCCGCGGTCAGTCCACCCAGCACGATGTCGGCCGAGGCCACAGGGCCCCAGGCGTAGGTGTTGTCGACAAACTGCGCGCAGCTGAACAACGGGAAGCCGGTGCTGCCCGTGAGCCGGCTCAGGTTCAGGCTGGCAGGCACGGCGCTGGACAGCAGGCGCAGGCCGGTGGAGCCGGTGTCGACCAGCACATGGTCGATGGTCTGGCACTGCGTGCTGCTGCCGGGGCTGCAGATTGTCACGCTCGCATAGAGCCGGTTCACCTCGGCGCCGGTGGGGCCGGAGTCGACGGTGAGTGCCAGCACATTCGCCGCTGCGGGCGTGGGCGTGGGCGTGGGCGTGGGTGTTGGCGTTGGTGTTGGTGTTGGTGTTGGTGTTGGTGTTGGTGTCGATCCACCGCCGCCGCCACAGGCGGTGAGCAGGCCGAGCAACAACGCCGCCAATGCGGCACGTCGCAGTGATTTACTGAAGCACATCATGGATATTCACACCAGAGGGGATAAGGACCGGCGCCCAGGCGTCGCCAAAAAAGTTGCGCATGTGGCCATTGGAGTGCACCACCAGGCCGTCGCGCGCCAGCACCACCGGGCCGCCGCGGCGGCCCGCCTGGCGTGCCTCGTTGGTGACGGCCTGAAAGGTCGGGAAATAATTGCCCAGCAGTGCGGTCAGGTCTGGCAGCACGGGGCCGCGCCAGGCCAGGGCAAACACCACCCCCGCCGGCGTGGCGAATTCGCGCACCGTGGTGCCGCTGTCGAGCAGCGTTTCGTGCACGGTGTACGCGTTGCTGGCGGGTACTGCCGCCAGCATTCTGGCGGCCGGCGTTGCGCTGCTGGCGCTGCTTGCAACCGGGGCAGAGGGTGCCTGGCCCAATGTGGCAAGTGCCGCACCTGTGCTGCCAATCAGCAGGCAAGCCGCCACCCAGCCGCGTCCTTGCTTCGGTGGAAAGGATGATTTCATGAAGTGGTTTCCGTTGGATCTGTGCAAATGCTTGCCAGCACTTTATCAATTCTGCGGCCATCCAGGTCGACCACTTCGAATAACCAGCCCATGCATTCGATGAGTTCGCCTGTCTCAGGCAGGTGGCCACTGACGGCCATGAGCAGGCCGGCCAGGGTGTTGTAGCGTCCCCGGTCCTCGTCGGGCAGTTCGTCGATGTCCAGACGGGCCTTGATCTCGTTGATCGGCATCAGGCCGTCGAGCAGCCAGGAGCCGTCGGCGCGTTGCGTAGCCCAGGCCTCGGCGGGGGTGTCACTTTGCAGTTCACCAGTGATGGCTTCGAGCAGGTCGTGCGGTGTCATCAGACCCTGCACCACGCCATATTCGTCCACCACGAACACCATGCGCGCAGAATGCGCGCGGAACTGCTCCAGCAGTTCCATGCCGGTCAGGGTTTCGGGCAGGAAGGCCGCGGGCAGGGCGTGCTCCTCGATGCTGCCGGGGTGGCCGGCGCCGAGTTTGAGCAGGCGCGCCACGCTGATCACGCCCACCACATGGTCGAGCGAGCCGCGGCACACCGGGTACCAGGAATGGCTCGTGCCCTCGTCGCCCTGGGCCACCTGCTCCAGGCATTGCGCGACGCTGTGCGAGGCGTCCAGCCACTGCAGATCGGTGCGTGGCACCATGAGCGAGATCAGCGGACGGTCGTCCAGGTCGAACACGTTTTGCACCATCTGGTGTTCGTGCTGTTCGATCAGTCCCGCGTCCACGCCTTCCTCCAGACTGGCGGTGATTTCCTCTTCCGTCACCGCGCGCGCCGCGTTCGTGTTCACGCGCAACAGGTGCAGTGTGCCCAGGGTGGTGGCCGACAGCAGGCGTACAAAGGGCTTCACGCCGGTGGCCAGCCAGACCATGGGGCGCGACACCCAGCGCGCCACGATCTCGGGGTAGAGCTGGCCAATGCGCTTCGGAACCAGTTCGCCAAAGATGATGGTGGTGAAAGTGATGAGCGTCACGACGATGGCCGTGGCGGCAAAGTCCGACGCCTTGTGCGCGACGCCCCAAGTCTGCAGCAGCTTGGCAAGGCCGTCGCTGAAAGCGGCTTCACCCAAAATGCCGTTGAGCATGCCGATGGAGGTGATGCCCACCTGCACCGTGGACAGGAACTGTGTGGGATTTTCCAGCAGCTTGAGTGCCGCGCGCGCGCCCAGGTCGCCACCCTCGGCCATGGCCGCCAGGCGCGGCTTGCGGCTCGCCGCCAGGGCCATTTCCGACATGGCGAACAAGGCGTTGACCAGGGTGAGAAAGGTGATGAGCAGCAGGTCCATGGGAGCGCCTAGGTTACACGTTTTGCTTGGGTGCCACCGGGCCGCGCGGCAGTCCAGCCGGCTGTCACGGCAATCCGCTATCCTAGAGGTCCATTTACTTCGGCTTTTTGCTGTGTCCGACCCCCACCCTGCGCGCACCGTTGCCGTTTTTCCCGGCAAGGAAGACAAACGATCCTTTTTGCAAAAAGTGGCCGAGTTCATCCACCCCGGTCCGGATTCGCGCGAGGAATTGATCGACACGCTGGCGCAGGCCGAAGCCAATCAGCTCATCGGCGCCGAGTCGCGCGTCATGCTCGAAGGGGTGATCCGCCTGGCCGACATGACGGCGGGCGACGTGATGGTGGCGGCACCGCGCATGGACCTGATCGACATTGACGCGCCGTTTGACGATTTGCTCAATGTGGTGATCGACACCGCGCACTCGCGTTTTCCCGTCTACAGCGGCGAGCGCGAGAACATCATCGGCATCCTGCTGGCCAAGGACCTGCTCAAACTGCAGCGCGCGCCAGAACTGAATATCCGTGCCTTGCTGCGCGGCGCGGTGTTCGTGCCCGAGACCAAGGGCTTGAACGACTTGCTGCGCGACTTTCGTGGCAACCGCAACCATCAGGCGATCGTGGTCGACGAGTTCGGTCGCGTTGCCGGTCTCATCACCATCGAGGATGTGCTGGAAGAAATCGTCGGCGAGATCGAGGACGAGTTTGACGAGGCCGGCGAGGACGGCGACGTTTTTGCCCTGGCCGACAAGACCTGGCGCGTCAGCGGCGACACGCCGATAGAGCGCGTGAACGAGGCCTTTGGTGTGACCCTGGTCAGCGCTGATCCGGACGATGAGTTCGAAACCATCGGCGGCCTCATCGCGCACGAGATGGGCCATGTGCCCAAGCGCGGCGAGTACTTCGCCCTGGGTGGCCTGCGCTTCATGGTGTTGCTGACCCGCGCCGGCGCCGTGAAGTGGTTCAAGGTCGCGCCGTTGAACCCGACCTCCGAGTGATGGGCTGCGGGTTGGGTGATTCGTCATCGCGAGGAGCGCAGCCGGCAACCCGTCATTGCGAGCGAAGCGAAGCAATCCAAGTGGCCGCGTCGCCAAGGCGCCTTTCCTTGAACACTCCAAAAAGCGTGAGCATAAGTGGTTACTTCAAGCGGCTGGTGTGCGGCGGGCGGCCGATTTGTGCGCGTTTGGCACCATGAGGACGCACGCCGTACACCGGCCGTGCAGCCACAAACGCCCGAAGGCCTGGATTGTCACGCCGCTGACGCGGCTCGCAATGACAACTCCCTGTGCAACGGCCGTTGCATGAACTTGCCTTGAATACCGTCCTGCTTCTGCTGGCCGGGGCCGCTCACGCCGCCAGCCTGGCCTGGCCATTGGCCTGGGGGCTGGCGCCAGGTGCAGCGGTCTGGTGGCTGCAGCTGCTGTCCCTGGCCTTGCTGTTGGGCCAATTACAGGCGGCCAATTCCTGGCAGGCTGCGGCGCGCCGAGGCTGGCTGTTCGCGCTGGCCAGCCTGTGCGGCACATTTTGGTGGATGTTCACCTCCATGCACACCTATGGCGGGCTGCCTGCGGCTTTTGCCGTGCTGGCCGTGCTGGCCCTGGCCGCGTTCCTGGCGCTGAGCTATGCCGCAGCCTGCGCCGCTTTCGTGCGCTTCAGGCCCACCGGAGCCGCTGCCGCTGCCCTGTTGTTCGCGTCCCTGTGGACCCTGGCCGAACTGGCGCGCGGCAGTTGGTTCACCGGCTTCCCCTGGGGTACTTCGGGCTATGCGCATGTGGACGGCTGGCTGGCGGGCTATGCGCCCTGGATAGGCGTCTACGGCGTGGGCGCCGTGGCGGCCTGGGTGGCGGCGACGCTGCGTCAGTTCCATGTCTGCAGTCACTGGCAGCGTATTGGCTTGCTGCTGGTGCTGGCCCTGCCCAGGGCCGTGCAGTGGGTCGCGCCGGCTGACACACCCGCAGGCACGCCGCTGCAGGTGACGCTGCTGCAAGGCAATATTCCCCAGGACGAGAAGTTTCAGGCCGGCACCGGTGTGGCCGACGCACTGCGCTGGTACGGCGAGCAACTCCATGGCGCCACAACGCCGCTGGTGGTGGCGCCCGAGACCGCCATTCCCCTGCTGCCCCAGCAGTTGCCGCCCGGTTATTGGGATGCGCTGTCGGCGCCGTTCTTGGACAGCGCGGTTGCCAGGGCGGCCCTCATCGGCATACCGCTGGGCAGCTACCGGGACGGCTACACCAACTCTGTGGTCGGGCTCAAGGCCGGGATAGCCGACCCCTACCGCTATGACAAGCAGCACCTCGTGCCCTTTGGCGAATTCACCCCCGGCATGTTCAAGTGGTTTACCCGCATGATGGACATTCCGCTGGGCGACTTCAATCGCGGCGCCTATGTGCAGCCGGCCTTTGAGTGGCAGGGCCAGCGTCTGGCATCCAACGTTTGCTACGAAGACTTGTTTGGTGAGGAACTGGCCGCGCGCTTTGCCGACCCGGCGACGGCGCCGACCATCTTTGTGAATGTCAGCAACATCGGCTGGTTCGGCAATTCCATCGCCATCGATCAGCACCTGGCGATTGCGCGCATGCGCTCCCTGGAGTTTTCCCGGCCCAGCCTGCGCGCCACCAACACCGGCGCCACCGTCATCATCGACCACCGTGGCGTGGTGACCTACGCCCTGACGCGCCACACCCGGGGTGTGCTCGTCGGCCAGGTGCAGGGCCGGGGACTGAGCGCCGCCACCGGCTGGGACCTGACGCCTTATGCACGCTGGGTCTCGCGTCTGGGGCTGTGGCCGCTGTGGCTGCTCGCCGCTGGCGTGCTGGTGCTGGCCATACAGCGCCGACGCAGCGCCCGGCCGTAAAATCAATCTTTTAGGCGGACCGGGCGCGCTTGCCTGGCGATCCTTCACCGAACCGGCCCCCAAGGGCCCTTGCTATGCTGACGTTCCAACAAATCATTCTGAAACTGCAGTCCTACTGGGATGCCCAGGGCTGCGCCCTGCTGCAGCCCTACGACATGGAAGTGGGCGCCGGCACCTCGCACACGGCGACCTTCCTGCGCGCCCTGGGCCCGGAACCGTGGAAAGCTGCCTATGTGCAACCGAGCCGGCGTCCCAAGGACGGGCGCTACGGCGAGAACCCGAACCGTCTGCAGCACTACTACCAGTACCAGGTCGTGTTGAAGCCCGCGCCCAGCAACATCCTGGAGCTGTACCTGGGAAGCCTGGAAGCGCTGGGCTTCGACCTGAAGAAGAACGACATCCGCTTTGTCGAGGACGACTGGGAAAACCCCACGCTGGGCGCCTGGGGCCTGGGCTGGGAGGTCTGGCTCAACGGCATGGAGGTAACGCAGTTCACCTACTTCCAGCAGGTCGGCGGCATCGACTGCCGACCCATCACAGGCGAGATCACCTACGGGCTGGAGCGCCTGGCGATGTACCTGCAGGGCGTGGACAACGTCTACAACCTCACGTGGACCGAGGGCCTGAGCTATGGCGACGTGTACAAGCAAAACGAGATCGAGCAGTCGACCTACAACTTCGAGCACAGCGACGCCGACTTCCTGTTCACCGCCTTTGCCGCGCATGAAAAGCAGGCCAAGTACCTGATGGAGCAGCAACTGGCATTGCCTGCCTACGAGCAGGTGCTGAAATGCGCGCACAGCTTCAACCTGCTGGATGCGCGCGGCGCCATCAGCGTGACCGAGCGCGCCGCCTATATGGGGCGCATCCGCAACATCGCGCGCAGCGTTGCGCAAAGCTATTACGACAGCCGTGAACGCCTGGGCTTCCCGCTTGCGCCGCGGGAGTGGGTGGCGCAGATGACGAAGAAGGCCGCATGATGTGGCTGGCGCACCTTTGTGACACAATTGAGTCACAAATTCCGGAGGCCTGACATGTCCACCACTACCTTGCGCCTTGATTCACCGCTGCGCAAGCGCATTCTTGACCTGGCCAACGCCACGGGACAGTCTGCGCACAGCTTCATGGTTGAGGCCTTGGCGCAAAAGACCGAAGAGGCCGAGTGGAAGCTGGCGCTGCAGCGCGAAGCCGCGCTACGCGATGCCGACCTGCAGGCCACACAAGTCGGCCTGGACTGGCACGATGTGCGGGCCTGGGCTTTGGCCCGGGCTGCGGGCAAGCCTGCCAAGGCGCCAGCGCGCAAAAAAATTTCCGCCATCGAGGATCGAACGACCCCATGACGCGGCTGGTTTTGTCCGCGCAGATCGAGGCCGACTTTGAGCGTATTTTTGAATTTTTGTTTGAGCACGCGCCCGACAGCAGTTTGCGGCGCATACAGGAGATCGTGGCCGCCATCGACATCTTGCAGACCAGTCCGAAAATCGGCCGGCCTGTGGCGCTGGGGCAGCGAGAACTGGTGATTTCCAAGGGCGGCGGCTACCTGGCGCTGTACCGCTATGACCCGATTGATGACATTGCCTATGTGCTGGCGCTGAAAAGCCAGCGCGAGCAGGATTACAGACTATGAGCACACAAAATTTACTCGTCGAACTCTTCGTTGAAGAACTGCCGCCCAAGGCGTTGAAAAAACTGGGTGAGGCCTTTGCCTCGCAGTTGCTCGAGCAATTGCAGGGCCAGGGCCTGGCCGTAGCCGATTCGGTCAGCACGCCCTTTGCCACGCCGCGCCGTCTCGCCGCGCACATCACCCAGGTGGCTGCCAAGGCGGCCGATCGGCAAGTGCTGCAAAAGCTCATGCCCGTGAGCGTAGGCCTGAACGCCCAGGGCCAGGCAACCCCCGCACTGACCAAAAAGTTGCTGGCGCTGGGATTGGAAGTGTTCTGTGTGGAAGACTTGAAACGCGCACCGGACGGCAAGGCCGAGGCCCTGTTCTACGACAGCCGAGTCGCCGGCGCCACGCTTGCCGATGGCCTGCAAAAGGCGCTGCAGGAAACGCTGGCCAAGCTGCCCATCCCCAAAGTGATGAGTTATCAACTGGAGAGTGACTGCGAGCTTCCTGGCTGGAGCAGCGTCAACTTCGTGCGCCCGGCGCACAAGCTGCTCGCGCTGCATGGCGCCGACGTCGTCCCGGTGGAAATCCTGGGCCTGAAGTCGGGTCGCGAAACGCAAGGCCACCGCTTTGAAGCCCGGGTGTCGCCGGTGCTGCTGGCCCACGCCGATGCCTATGCTGACACCCTGCGTGACGACGGCGCCGTGATCGCTTCCTTCGCCGCGCGTCGCGCCGAGATCGCGCGTCAGCTGGCCGCAGCCGCGCAGAAGATCGGCGGCGGCTGCAAACCGATTGAAGACGACGCGCTGCTCGACGAGGTGACCGGTCTGGTGGAACGCCCCAACGTGCTGGTGTGCCAGTTCGAGCCTGAGTTTCTGGAAGTGCCGCAGGAGTGCCTGATCCTGACCATGAAGGCGAACCAGAAGTACTTTCCGCTGCTCGACGCCGCCGGAAAGCTGACGCACCAGTTCCTGGTGGTGAGCAACATCTGCCCGGATGACGCTTCGCAGGTGATCGGCGGCAACGAGCGCGTGGTGCGCCCGCGCTTGGCCGATGCCAAGTTCTTTTACGACCAGGACCGCAAGAAGACGCTGGCCTCGCGCGTGGCCAGCCTGGACAAGGTGGTTTATCACAACAAGCTGGGCACGCAAGGTGAGCGCGTGACGCGGGTGCGTGCCATTGCCAAGGGCATTGCCCAGGCGCTGGGCGGCGGGGCGCTGACGGCGCAGGCCGACCTGGCAGCGCAACTGGCCAAGACCGATCTGCTGACCGACATGGTGGGCGAGTTCCCGGAACTGCAGGGCATCATGGGCGGTTACTACGCGCGCCACGACGGCCTGGGTGAGGACGTGGCGCTGGCCATCGAAGACCACTACAAGCCGCGCTTTGCCGGCGACGCCCTGCCGCGCAACACGACCGGCGTGGCTGTGGCTCTGGCCGACAAGCTCGAAACCCTGGTGGGCATGTTCGGCAGCGGCAATCTGCCCACCGGTGACAAGGATCCTTTCGCCCTGCGCCGTCACGCCCTGGGCGTGATTCGCATGCTGGGCGAGCTGAGCTTGGCGCTGGACCTGCAGCCCCTGCTGCAACAGGCTTATGCGGCCTTCGGCGACAAGCTGCCGGCCGACGGCGCAGCACCACTGGAAGCGCTGGCACAGTTCATCTACGACCGTCTGGCCGGATCGCTGCGCGAGCAGGGCTTCAGCGCGCAGGAAGTCGACGCCGTGCTGGCGCTGCGTCCGCAGCGCCTGGGCGAGGTCGGCAAGCGTCTTTCAGCCGTACGCGCCTTCGCCGCGCTGCCCGAAGCCGCGGCGCTGGCCGCAGCCAACAAGCGCATTGCCAACATCCTGAAAAAAGTGCCGCCGGTGGACGCGCATGTGAGTGAGTTGCTGCTGCAGGAAAGTGCCGAAGTCGCCCTGTACGCCGCCGTGCAGACGGTCGTGCCGCAGGCCAATGCGCTGTTTGACGCCGGCGATTACACGGCCTCGCTGCAGGCCCTGGCGGCGCTGCGCGCGCCGGTGGACGCCTTCTTCGACGGCGTGATGGTGAACGCCGAGCAACTGGACCTGCGCCTGAATCGCCAGGGCCTGCTGCAGATCCTGCACGCCGCCATGAACCGCGTTGCGGACTTGTCGAAGCTGGCGGCTTGACCTCTGCTTTTTTTCAGAACACGATCAGCCCATGTCCACGCAACAGGATCTCGATCGATTCACACTCGAGTTTCATCGCCTGGCGGTGCCGCGTCTGCGCCATGAACCTGGGCTGGTCGAGCGCGCCTTGCAGACACTGGGGCGCTGGGTCATGCAAAGGGGCGCGCAGGCGGATGATTTGTACAGCCGGGAATGGCGTGAGCTCCTGGCCGGGGACCTGCAAAGGCTGGAACAGGTCGTGTGCAGCGAAGGCGCTCACGCAGCCACCCTGCGCGGAACTTCGCCACTGGGTTTCGTCTTGACCGCGCAAGAGCGTCTGGCCGTGCGCCGTGCGGTGGGGCTCTGAGCCATGCAGCGCAATGAAGTCGAACATGTGCTGCGTGCCGCAGCTGCGATTTCACTCGAGAAGTCCTTCGTTTTGGTTGGGAGTCAGGCGCTTGTGCTGATGCTGGACAATCCGCCGCCGGCCCTGCTCTTGTCGGCGGAGTTGGATCTGTATCCCGCCATGCATCCCGAAAAAGCCGACTTGATCGATGGGGCGATTGGTGCCTTGTCCACCTTTCATGACACCTTCGGCTACCACGCGGACGGAGTCGGTCCCGAAACGGCGGTGATGCCTGCGGACTGGATGCAGCGTGCGCGTCTGAGCTACATCGGCGATGTGACGGCGATATGCCCGGATATTCACGATCTGGCGGTTTCCAAGTGCGTCGCTGGCAGGGACAAGGACGCCGACTTTGTCAGAGTGTTGATTCAAGCGGGGCTGGTGGATATCAATACCTTGAAAGATCGCGCGCGAACGCTCGATCCAAAATATGCAGTCGTTGAGCGTGTGCTCGAATGGATTGAACAGCGTCGAATCGATGCCCTGGAGAAACCACTTTGAAACTCATCATCCTGGACCGCGACGGCACCATCAACGCCGACAGCGACGAGTACGTCAAGTCGCCCGAGGAGTGGCAACCGCTGCCGGGCGCGCTGGAGGCGATCGCCAAGCTCAACCACGCGGGCTGGCATGTGGTGGTGGCGTCGAACCAGTCGGGCCTGGGGCGCGGATTGTTTGACTTGGCTTCGCTCAACGCCATGCACGCCAAGATGAACAAGCTGCTGGCAGCCCAAGGCGGGCGCATCGACGCCGTGTTCTTCTGCCCGCATGCGGCAGATGACCATTGCCGTTGCCGTAAGCCGCTTCCGGGACTGTTCGAACAGATCGGCGAGCGCTACAACATGCCGCTGCAAGGCGTCCCGGTGGTGGGCGACACTGTGCGCGACCTGCAGGCCGGTACGAGCGTGGGCTGCGAGCCGCACCTGGTGCTCACCGGCAAGGCGCAGCGCTACCGGGGGCAGGCTTTGCCACCTGGCTTTCCTCCCGGCACCGTGGTGCACGAGGACCTGATGGGCTTTGCCGATGCCATTCTGGCGCGATAACCCATAATCATCACATTCTCCCCAGGACGGCCGCACCCCCTTGCCTTGCGGACTGTTCTACATCATCGAATCCACCATGCGCCTGCTTCGTTCCCTGCTGCACTTTTTCTGGATGGGCCTGACCGTCATTCCCTGGGCCTTGGCCGTGGTTGTGGCCGCGCCCTTCGTGAGCCGCGACACGGTGTACAAGATGTGCGCCGGCTGGCTCACGCTGTCGGTGAACAGTGGCACGGTGCTACTGGGAATCCACAACCGCGTCAGCGGCATGGAGAACCTGCCCACGCAAAAGACCAGCCCCGCCATCCTGTTGGTCAAGCACCAGTCCACCTGGGAGACCTTTTCCATGGTGGCATTGATGCCGCACCCGCTGGCCTTCGTGTTCAAGCGCGAACTGCTGTACATCCCGTTTTTCGGCTGGGCCATGGGTCGCATGGACATGATCCACATCGACCGCAGCCAGCGCGCCCAGGCCTTCAACAAGGTGGTGGAGCAGGGCAAGCGCCTGCTGGCGCGCGGCACCTGGGTCATCATGTTCCCGGAAGGCACGCGCATTCCCCGAGGACAGAAAGGCAACTACAAGTCGGGCGGTGCCAGGCTGGCGATAGAGACCGGCGCGCCGGTGATACCCGTGGCCGTGACTTCGGCCAAATGCTGGCCGCGCAAGGCCTTCGTCAAGACGCCGGGCGTGGTCGATATCTCCATTGGCAAACCCATTTCCAGCGTGGGTCGCCAGCCGGAAGAGCTGATGCGCGAAGTGCAGGAATGGATCGAAGCCGAAATGCACCGGCTCGACCCCGAGGCTTACCGGTAGCGACCCATGGCACTCATGCAGCGTCTGCTTCAGTACACGCTGGACCTGTTCGATCCGGTGCCGCTGGTCGCCGCAAAACCCCGCGCCAGGAGAACTGCGCCGCCCAGGCAAAAGCCCCCCGTCAACCGTGCCAGGACCCCATCGCCCGATGCGGTCGGGCGCGACCTGTGGCGCGGTGAGGGCGAGGTCTCGGCCTTTCGCCATCCCCGGGCCAGCCGGGAGTTGCAGCTCGGCGATGCGCTCGTGGCCTACGAATTCAAGCGCGGCAAGCGCCGCACCATCGGGTTCAGCGTCGGCCCTGACGGTCTGGTGGTGAGCGCGCCCAAGTGGACACCCTTGTACGAAGTGGACGCCGCGGTGCGCGAGAAAGCGGCCTGGATCCTGACGAAACTGATGGAGTCGCGTCAGCGCATGGCGCAACTCGAATCGGCGCGCATCGAATGGCGCAACGGTGCCAGCTTGCCGTTTCGGGGTGAGCCGCTGCTGATGGTGCTGGACCCGAGCCATGACTTCGGCGCGGTCGGCGCCGAGCTCAGAGCCGATGCTCTTGGTGAGTCCGGGGCGACGCGCCTCACGCTGCACATCGCCCTGGCGCAGCACGCCAGCGCAGAGCAGATCCGCGACGCGGTGCAGGCCTGGCTGATGCGTCAGGCGCGGGAGATCTTCACCGAACGCCTGAACCACTTTGCCCCGCAACTCGAGGTGCAGTGGCAGCGTTTGTCGCTGAGCAATGCGGGCACGCGCTGGGGCAGCGCGCGCTCCGACGGCTCGATCCGTTTGAACTGGCGGCTGATTCATTTCAATCCCAGCGTGCTGGACTACGTGGTGGCGCATGAACTCAGCCACTTGCGCGTCATGAACCACAGCGCGCGTTTCTGGGCCACGGTTGGCACGGTGGTGCCCGACTACGCGCTGCTGCGCGGTCAGCTCAAGGACGTGCCGGTGCCGCGCTGGTAGCGACGGCTGTATCCGCCATGGACCTGAGCTCAGACCTGCTGACCGGATTGACGCTGGCCCTGGGTCTGGGGCTGCTCATCGGTGTGGAGCGCGAGCGCCGCAAGGGAGAAGGCGCGCAGCGGCGCTTTGCCGGCCTGCGCACCTTCGCCCTGGTGTCGCTGTGTGGCGCCACTGCGCAGTCGCTGCACCAGCCACTGCTGACGCTGGCGGCCGCCTTGCTGTTGGTGTTGCTGATCGCCCTTGCGTACTGGAGGGACCGCTCCGATGACCCCGGCGTGACGACCGAGGTGGCCCTGTTCCTGACCTTTTTGCTCGGTGTGCTTGCCATGGAGCGGGCGGTGCTGGCTGCAGGACTGGCGGTGGTGGTGGCCGCACTGCTGGCAGCGCGCACGCCCTTGCAGCGTTTTGCCACGCAAACCTTGTCGGCGCGGGAACTGCGCGACGCCCTGGTGCTGGCGGGTGCTGCGCTGCTCATTTTGCCGCAGGCGCCCAACGAGAACCTGAGCTGGCTGGGTGGCGTCAATCCCTACCAGGTGTGGTTGCTGGTCGTGAGCATCATGGCGGTGCAGGCTGCCGGCCATGTGGCGCAGCGCTGGCTCGGCCCGCGCCTGGGCCTGCCCCTGTCGGGAATGGCTGCGGGCTTTGTCTCCAGCACCGCCACCGTTGGCGCCATGGGCGCCATGGCACGCGCTCAGCCGGCGCTCACGCTGGCCTGCGTCTGTGCCGCCCTGCTGTCCACGGTCGCCACTTCCATGCAACTCGGTCTGATCACGTTGGTGCTGGCGCCCGCGCTTATGGCGCTGCTCTGGCCCAGCCTGGCCTGCGCCTTTGCCAGCGCGCTGCTGCTGGCGCTGACGGCGTACCGACGCGGCGCCGCCATCGTCGTTGCGCCCGACACCGATGGACGTGCCTTCAGTCTGCTGCTGTCACTCGGCATGGCCTTGCTGCTGTCGGTCATGATGGCGCTGGTCGCCTGGCTGCAATCGACCTGGGGTCCCACGGCCACCTATGCTGCCGCGACCCTGGGCGGACTGGCCGATGTGCACGGCGCCTCGGCCGCCGTGCTGGCCCTGGCAGCAAACGACCCAAGCTTGACACCCATGGTTTTGCCGGCCGTTTTGCTGGCGTTTTTCAGCAATACCCTGAGCAAGATCATCACCGCGTTTGCCGCCGGTGGTGTCCGCTACGGGGCCATCACCTCGGGCGGTCTGGTGCTGGTGGCCGCTGCCGCCGGCCTGCCCTGGATGCTGCAACGTTGGGCTTGAAAGGGGTTCAGGGCTTGGCGACGAGGTGCAGCACCACGGCATCGGCCGTGATGTCCACGCTGCCCACGGTGTAGCCCAGGCGATCGGCGCGGGCTGAATCCTCGGCCTTGACCCGGTACAGCTCCATTCCCTCGAGCTTGTCCTGCGCCAACTGGCTGCCCAGGCGCGTCACCGCCTCCTGGGCATTGCGTGACAGTCCTTCGAGTTGCAAGGACTCAACGCGCACCTCGCTCAGGCGCAGCGCCGTGGCCTGCGCGTCATAGCGCAGGCCAAAGCTGGCGCGCAGGCTGCCGTGGTATTCGCGCCCCTGAAGTCGGTCCTGCAAAGTGACGTTGAGCAGGGTGGCCACGCGCTGCAGTTGCGGCAAGAAGTCCACCTGCGGTTTGTCGACAGTGACGCTGAACACCTCCAGCAGCTTGCGCTGCAGCGGGAAGACCCGCGCCAGTTTTTGTTCCAGATCGGCCTTGGACAGTTGCACGCTGCGCGGCCCCAGCAGCGGGGCACAGGCCGACAGAAGGAGCAGCGGCAGCAGCAGGGCGGCGACGCGACGCGACACGGAGCTTGTTTGAATTTGCATGGTGTGGGATCCTGTATTGCCGTCGGTCTTCGTCGCCAGAATAGCCGACTCTGCCACAGCCTGCCTTTGCCCCGGGACGTTGAGGGGGATCGTGGCCTGGCGAACGTTCTTTCGGGCAGCGCTCTGTTAGCCTTGAGCGCTTGTTTCATATCCATCGAGGACGCGCCATGCAATACCGAAGTCTGGGCCACAGCGGGCTCAAGGTCAGCGAACTTTCCCTGGGCTCCTGGGTGACCTACCACAACCAGGTCGACGTGGCGGCCGCGCGCGAGCTGCTGGCCACCGCCATGGACGGCGGCATCAACTTCTTCGACAACGCCGAAGCCTACGCCGGCGGCCAGAGCGAAGTGGTCATGGGCGAAGCCTTCAAGGCCCTGAAATGGCCGCGTCTGAACTACATCGTGTCCACCAAGTTCTTCTGGGGCCTGGACCGCGAAGGCCACGCCACCAACCGCAAGGACACGCTGAACCGCAAGTACCTGATGCATGCCATCGACGGCTCGCTCAAGCGCATGGACCTGGACTTTATCGACCTGGTGTACTGCCATCGGCCGGATCCGCACACGCCGATCGAGGAGACGGTCTGGGCCATGAGCGACATGATCACCCGCGGCAAGGCGCTCTACTGGGGCACCAGCGAATGGTCGGCGGACGAGATCCGCGCGGCCTGGGACCTGGCCGAGCGGCATCACCTGCACAAGCCGGTGATGGAGCAGCCGCAGTACCACCTGTTTCATCGCAAGCGGGTGGAGCAGGAATACGCGCGCCTTTACGAGGACTTGGGCCTGGGTCTCACGACCTGGAGCCCGCTGGCCAGCGGACTGCTGACCGGCAAATACCGCGACGGCGTGCCCGAGGGCAGCCGCGGTGGCGTCGAAGGCATGGGCTTTTTGCTCAAGGGCCTGACCGATGTGGCCAAGAATGCCGCCGTGACGCAGTTGCAGGCCGTGGCCAATGAGCTGGGCTGCAGCCTGGGCCAGTTGGCCATCGCCTGGGCGGCGCGCAACCCGCGGGTCAGCACCGTCATCATGGGCGCGTCCAAACTTTCGCAGTTGCAGGACAACCTGGGCGCTGCCGAGATCATTGCCAAACTCACGCCCGAGGTGCTGGCGCGCATCGACGCCATCACCTTGCCGCTGGCGAGCTGATTGGCGTTTCAGTCAGGGGCGAGCGTGCGGAACCGGTAAATGCCGTCGGCGCCGAAGCTGCGCTGCAGCCGCCCGGCAAACCACAGCAGGTGCAGGTGCGCCACCGCCTCGCCCATGGCGAAGGTGGTCTGGTGCAGGTCGAGCTCGCGCTTGAACATCAGCATCAGCAACTCAGACGCGCAGCGCGGCGCCTCGCTGCATGCCACCAGCACTTCGTCCAGCCGGTCCTGGTGGTGCGCATGGAGCTGATCGATGCGCGTGTGCAGACCCTTGAAGGGCTTGCCGTGAGACGGCAGGGTCAGGGTGTTGACATCGAGCGCGCGGAATTTTTCTATCGACTCCAGGAACAGCCTGAGCGGGTCGGACTCGGGCTCGATGTCGTAGACGCTGACGTTGGTGGAGATGCGCGGCAGCACCATGTCGCCGGAAATCAGCAGTTTGGACTGGGCGCAGTACAGGGCGATGTGTTCGGGTGAATGGCCGTAGCCGCTGATGCAGCGCCATTGCAGGCGCTGCGCGCCGGTGCCGGTGCTGATCACGTCGCCGTCCATCATGCGCCGGTAGCTGGCTGGGACGCTGGGCACCATGCTCGGGTAGTAGCCGGTGCGCGCGCGGATCTTGTCCAGTGATTCCCTGTCGGTCAGTCCGTGGCTGGCGAAGAAACGCGCCGCGCTGTCGCCACCAAAACCCGTGGTGCTGCCGCAGGCCATGCGCGCCGCGCCGAAGTCGGTGCTGCTGATCCACAGCGGCGCCTGCCAGCGCTCGCACAGCCAGGCCGCCAGTCCGATGTGGTCCGGGTGCATGTGGGTCACGATGACGCGCAGCACCGGCAGGCCTTCGAGCTCGTTGGCAAAGACCGATTCCCACTGGGCCTTGGCCACGTCGTGGCTGATGCAGCAGTCCACCACGCTCCAGCCCTCGCGCCCGTCGATCTCGTCACGCAGCAGCCACAGGTTGATGTGGTTCAGCGCGAAAGGCAGGTCCATGCGCAGCCATTTCACGCCGGGCGCCAGTTCCAGGGTGCCACCAGGGGCGGGCAGGGTGTCGCCACCGGGGTAATGGAGCTGGCGTTCTTGGTCGTTCATGGAGGATTATTTCTGGTTCATAATTGACGTTTACGTAAACGTCAACGGCGGTGCACTCATTGTAGGTGCGCCGTGGGCAACGGATTTTTCGCACATAAACAGTTGAGGACAGAGCTGGCTCGCTTCGCGCAGCGGCGGCCTGTCCCGCAAAGAATTGAAATATGGCAATCACCTTCAGCATCAGCGACCTGGCCAAAGAGTTTGACCTGACCACCCGTGCCATCCGCTTTTACGAGGACATGGGTCTGCTGCAGCCAGAGCGCGCCGGACCCGGTGGGCGCAACCGCGTCTATTCGGCGCGCGATCGGGCCCGCCTCAAGCTCACGCTGCGCGCCAAGCGCCTGGGCCTGAGCCTGACCGAGGCCAAGGACATCATCGACATGTACGACAGCCCGCGCGACACGGGCGCGCAGCTGAAAAAATTCCTCCAGGTGCTGGCTGCGCACCGCACGCAACTGGACGAGCAGATGGTCGATCTGCAATCCAACCTGGACGAGGTCAAGGCCCACGAGAAGGAAGCCCGCAGCCTGCTCGCGAAGCTGGAAAAGCGGGGGAAAACATGAGCAACCTGGCGAGGCAGCGCCGGAGCGTGGCGCAGCGGAACGAGCGCAGCGAAGGCGCTGCATTGCTTCGGCTACGCTGTGCCGCTTCGCGGGCACGGTCGCTACGCCGAAGCCACGACGAAGTCGGGGATCGACAGCAATGCGAATGGCTTCGGTTGCCGACGCCACGGCGACATGTGCTCTGCAAATTGTCGGAGGCACCGGCGTGAGTGAAGCCATTTTCGCGCGCGTGCTGGCCAGCTTCGAGCGCCAAGGACTGATGCGCCATCTGGGCGCGACGCTGCTGCGTGTGGAGCCAGGACTGTGCGAGCTCGCGCTGCCCTATTCGGATCGGGTCACGCAGCAGCAGGGCGGCTTTCACGGCGGCGCCATCGGCGCGCTGGCTGACATCGCCGGCGGCTACGCCGCGCTGACGGTCGCGGCCGAGGGCCTGGAAGTGGTGAGCGTGGAATACAAGATCAACTTTTTGGCATCCTTTCAGGGCGGTGAGCTGCGCGCCCTGGGCCGTGTGCACAAGGGCGGGCGCCGCATCATCGTCACGACCGCCGAGGTCAGCCACTTCGCGCCCGACGGAAAGATTTCGCCCTGCGCCGTGCTGCAGCAGACGGTGATGCCCGTACCCCAAACCTATTGACCACAACGACGAGGAGACACTCATGAGCAACATGCCAGGACTGAACTTTCAACTGGGCGAAGACATCGATGCCCTGCGCGACGCGGTGCGCGACTTTGCACAAGCGGAGATCGCTCCGCGCGCGGCCGAACTCGATCGTCTCGATCAATTTCCCATGGACCTGTGGCGCAAGATGGGCGACCTGGGCGTGCTCGGCATCACCGTGGGCGAGGAATACGGTGGCGCCAACATGGGCTATCTGGCGCACATGATCGCCATGGAGGAGATCTCACGCGCTTCGGCGTCCGTGGGCCTGAGCTATGGGGCGCACAGCAACCTGTGCGTGAACCAGATCAAGCGCAATGGCACGCCCGAGCAGCGGCAAAAATACCTGCCCAAGCTGATCACCGGCGAACACGTGGGTGCCCTGGCCATGAGCGAACCGGGCGCCGGCTCCGACGTGCTCAGCATGAAATTGAAAGCGCAGGACAAGGGCGGTTACTACCTGCTCAACGGCAACAAGATGTGGATCACCAACGGCCCCGACGCCGACACCCTGGTGGTGTACGCCAAGACCGAGCCCGAGCTCGGCGCGCGCGGCGTGACGGCCTTTCTGATTGAAAAAGGCATGCCGGGTTTCAGCGTGGCGCAAAAGCTCGACAAGCTGGGCATGCGCGGCAGCCACACCGGTGAGTTGGTGTTCAACAACGTGGAAGTGCCGGCCTCGCAGATTCTGGGCAACCTGAACGGCGGCGCCAAGGTGCTGATGAGCGGCCTGGACTATGAGCGCGCCGTGCTCACCGGTGGCCCCCTGGGCATCATGCAATCGGTGATGGACAACGTCCTGCCCTACATCCACGACCGCAAGCAGTTCGGCCAGAGCATTGGCGAATTCCAGCTGATCCAGGGCAAGGTCGCCGACATGTACACCGTGCTGCAGGCCGGTCGTTCTTTCGCCTACACCGTGGCGAAGAACCTGGACCTGCTGGGTGTCGAGCATGTGCGCCAGGTGCGCAAGGACTGCGCCTCGGTGATCCTGTGGTGCGCCGAAAAAGCCACCTGGATGGCGGGCGAAGGCGTGCAGATTTTCGGCGGCAACGGCTACATCAACGAATACCCCCTAGGCCGCCTCTGGCGCGACGCCAAGCTGTATGAAATCGGTGCCGGCACTTCGGAGATACGGCGCATGCTGATCGGACGAGAGTTGTTCGCAGAGACGATGTAGGCGCACTGAGGCCGGCACGGATTCGGCGCAGGCTCATGGCCGCGCAGCGGACGTGAAGGGGCGAAGCCCCGTGCCGCAGCCAAATCCCCAAGCCGGCACTTCGGAGATACGGCGCATGCTGATCGGACGAGAGTTGTTCGCAGAGACGATGTAGGCGCACTGAGGCCGGCACGGATTCGGCGCAGGCTCATGTGCGCGCAGGGCACGTGAAGGGGCGCAGCCCCGTGCCGCAGCCAAATCCCTCAGCCGGTACGTCGGAGATCCGGCGCATGTTGATTGGCAGAGAGCTGTTCGCAGAGACGATGTAGGTTCGCGTTAACGAATTCAGGGGCCTGTAGGGCCCTCGGTCGTCGGGTGCTTGCCTGCGCTCGTGTCCCCCGGGCCCGGCTTTGCCTGGCCCTCCTCCTTTACCTCGCTTCGACAAACACCCAACACCCGCGGCACGCCACGCCAGTTGGTGCGCAACCTGGGCGCCGACTGGTGCGGCGACCCGTTACTGCTACTCCAGGACCTGGGTGCACCAACACGGCTCGCGGGTCGGGACGGTGGGGCGCTCTGCGCAGTGAAGTAAAGGCGGAGACGCTGGCCGCTAGGCCGGCGGCGGGGGACATGAACGAAGCAGAGTACCCCGGCGGCGCGACCTACCTCCATGGCCTGCGCATCGCAATGCCTCAGCTACTGCTACTGGCACGTGGCTCCCATGACTTTGGCGCACTCGGGTTATCGAATTCAGGGGCCTGTAGGGCCCGCGGTCGTCGGGTGCTTGCCTGCGCTCGTGTCCCCCGGGCCCGGCTTCGCCTGGCCCTCCTCCTTTACCTCGCTTCGACAACCACCCAACACCCGCGGCACGCCGCGCCTGCTGGTGCGCGTCCTGGGGCACTGATTCGGGCAGCGTACCTCCAAAACGCGGACTTGCTAATATTCGGGTTCAGTCCAGAGGAGGCCACCTTATGAATGCCATGGTTAGCGAACTGTTTGCACAGGCAATAGCCTTGCCCATTCTCGATCGGGCAAAGTTGGTTGAATCCTTGATGGAGTCCATGTCTCCTGTCGACAAAGACATCGAGGCAGCATGGACGGCAGAGGCCGAGGACCGGCTGGCGGCGCTTGAGCGTGGCGAATTGGCCACTGAGGGTGAACCGGAAGTGCTGCGCGCCTACAGGGCCCGAAACCCATGAATCTGACATGGCTGCCCGAAGCACGCATTGAAGTGCAGGAGGCGGTCGAGTGGTACGAGGATCAGCGGGCCGGATTGGGTGAGGAATTGGCAGGTGAACTCGCGCATGTGGTCAGTTTGATCGAGCGATTCCCGGATGCGTGGCATCCGCTGACCAAGCGCATTCGCCGGCAACGTCTGGATCGATTTCCCTACAACGTGGTCTACGCACGCGCGGCACAGGAGATCGTGGTGTTGGTGTTTTCGCATCAACACCGCCACCCTGGCTATTGGCGCAAGCGCCTGAAAGGGATTCCATGACAGCAGCATCGCCACCGACCCTGCAAGGCTCTCTTTGCACCCTGCGCCCTCTGACCCTTAACGATGCGCCTTCCCTGCAACGCCACGCCGACGACGAGGCCGTATGGCGCAATCTGTTCGAAGGCTTTCCCCGGCCCTACACCCTGGTGGACGCGCAGGCCTGGTGCAGCACCGGTTCGCGCGCGCCTGCCATGGGCCATGTCTGGGGCATCGAAGTGGATGATCAGATCGTGGGCTGCATCTCGCTGCGCCCGGACGCCGGCTGGTTGCGCTGCAATGCCGAGGTCGGCTACTGGATCGGCCAGGCGTTTTGGCGCCGCGGCATCACTTCCGAGGCGCTGGCACGGGTCACGGCCTGGGCCTGGGCCAACCGGCCCGAGTTGATGCGTCTGTATGCGCCGATCTTTGCCTGGAATGAGGGATCGCAGGCCGTGGCGCGCAAGTGCGGCTACTTCCTGGAGGCGCAACTGCGCTGTAGCGCCATCAAGGACGGTCGCGTCATTGATCGAGTGCAATATGCGGCGCTGCGCAGCCGCTAACATCAGTGCATGGTGCGACTCGATCGCCGAGTCAGACTCCAAACGGAGTCACCAGGTCGCTGGCCTTAACAGCCCTTAAAGCATTTTCCCCTCTGGGGAAAGTAGGAAAGCTCCCTCAAAGGAGCGAGAGTGTGAGCACAAATCGATGCAGCTTTTATGGCCGCTCGATTCGAACATGACCGACCCACAAGGTCTGTCCGCCACCACGGGCCGCCGCTTTTGCGGGGGTTTTACGGTGGCAATTGAACTGTTACAAATTTCCTGATTTGTAGCGGAACGGCTCAACGCGCGGTCAACCCGTGCGGCTCAGTCCTGACCAATCGGCGCCACTCAAGGTGCCTTGTTTCTACACCGAAACCGCTTCTGGAACGAAGCG
>CAIKVZ010000121.1 GCA_903830985.1 uncultured beta proteobacterium | reverse complement strand
CCGGCTGCACCGTGCGCGTGTCCATGGTCACCTTGAAGCCGTTGGGCAGACCGGCCTTGGCCAGCAGCGCACGGGCCTTGGCGACGTCGAGCTTGTAGGGGTTGAGCTTGGATGCGCCCAACAGGCCGACGGGCAGAAAGTTCTGGTGCACCACGCCCATGTTCTTCATCAGAGTGTCGCCAATTGCCGCGTAGTCCACCAGCCACTTCATGGCTTCGCGCACTTCGGGCTTGGCCAAGTTCGCGTTCTTCATGTTCAGGCTGATGTAGAACACCGTGCCCTTGGGCGTGGTCGTGCTCTTGATCTCCGGCACCCCAGCCAGCGCCGTCAGGTCCTGCGGCGTGAGGTTGCGCGCGATGTCGATGTCGCCCTTTTCCAGCAGCAGGCGCTGCGTTGCGGGTTCCTTGACGTGGCGATAGATGACGCGCGCCATTTTGGTCTTGGCACCAAAGTAGTTGTCGTTGCGCTCGAGCGTGAGGATCTCGTTGGCGCGCCATTCGCGGATCTTGAACGGGCCGGAGCCGGCGTAGTGGGTCTTGAGCCAGGCGGCACCCAGGTCGCCGTTGACCTCCTGGGTCAGCACCAGCTTCTTGTCCACCACCGCCGCCACGTTGGCCGTCAGGCAGTTCAGTACAAAGGTCGGGGCGTAGGCGCGATCGGTCTCCAGCGTGAGCGTGAGCGGACCGGTTTGCCTGATCTTGTCCTTTACGTTGACCTTGTTCAGGCCGAACTGTGTCAGGATGAAGGCGGGACTCTTGTCGAGCAGCACGGCGCGCTGCAGCGAGAACGCCACGTCCTCGGCGCCCAGGGCGTTGCCTGAAGCGAATTTCAGATTTGGCTTGAGTTCGAAGCTATAGGTCTTGCCGTCCGTCGATACGGTCCAGGACTTGGCGATGTCGCCATGCAGCTTGGATGGATCGCTCACGTCAAAGCGGATCAGCCGGTCGTAGGCGTTGCCCATGATCTCGCCAGCAGAGATCTCGAACGACTCGGCCGGGTCCATGGTGATGATGTCGTCAAAGGCAAAGGCCAGGACCAGCGTGTCCTTGGGCGTCGCCGCCGGGGCCGGTGAGGTGGCGACGAGGCAAAAGAGTGAGGCCAACGCCAGATGCAGGGCGCGGCGGGTCAGAGGGAATGTGGGCGAGGTCATGGGCTGCTATCCAAAGAGGTACTGTGCGGAATATACCTCCCCCCCGACACGCAAGGCGTGTCAACCCCCGGACGGAAGAGCTGCTGCCGCGCCGGGCGCGTACTCAGTCGCGTCGGCCGCGGTCCCCGCGGTCCTGGTCCCGACGATCACCGCGGCCATCGCGACCCTCGTTGCGCTGCGGTTCCCGGTATTCGACACGTCGATGCTCCTGGTAACGCTCGCGCACCCATTGTTCCTGCACGAAGTACACGGGCTGACCACAGGCGTTGTAGCGGTGGCAATGCTTGGCCCAGTTCTTCTGGTGGCCTGGCGGGACGTAGAGGTAGATCGGTTGCTGGTGCACGGCCACGGGCGACTGCACGATGACCACTGGCTGGGGGTAGACCACCATGGGGGGCGCCACGTTGCCGATGTTGATGCGGCCGTAGACGCCGGGCTGGTTGATGTCTATGGACACGCCGACGTTGGTTGCGGCCGTAGCAGAAGTGATGGCGGCGGCGGCAAAGAGCAGGGCAACGAGTTTTTTCATGGGTTCCTTATGGGCTTCGTACCATTGAACAACGCTTCAGTTCGCTGTATGGACGACGGTTCGGCGCCGCTGATACACAAATTTACGCGCGGGCAGCTTTTATTCCCCCAACTGCTGCATGGCATACAGCCGCTGGTAGAGCCCGCCGTCAATCTCCATCAGTTGTGCGTGGTTTCCCTGCTCGTCGATGCGGCCGTGGTTCAGCACGATGATGCTGTCGGCGTCGCGGATGGTGGACAGGCGGTGCGCGATGGCGATGATGGTGACGCGCCCGCGCAGGTCGTTGAGCGCGAGTTGCACGATCTGCTCGGTCTCGGAGTCGATGTGCGCCGTGGCCTCGTCCAGGAACAGGATGCGCGGCTGCTCGGCCAGGGCGCGGGCGATGGCGATGAGCTGCTTTTGCCCCACGGACAGGCGCGCGCCGCCTTCGCCCAGCGGCGTCGCATAGCCCTGCTCCAGCTGCATGACGAAGTCGTGGCAATGCGCGGCGCGCGCTGCGGCTTCGACCTGCGCATCGCTCAGCTGCCGTCCCATGGCGATGTTCTCGCGCACGCTGGCCGCGAGCAGGAAGGGGTCTTGCGGCACCAGGCCCACGTCGGCGCGGAAGTCGTCGTCGCCAAAGGCGGCCAGGGGCGTGCCGTCGATCGCGATGGATCCGGACTGTGCGGTATAGAAACGCAGCAGCAGGCTCAGCAGGGTCGACTTGCCGCTGCCGGTGTGGCCCACGACGCCGTAAAAGCTGCCCGCCGGAATCTCCAGATTGAGCTCACGCAGCACCGGGTGCTGCGGGTCGTAGCCAAAGTTCAGGCCCGACATGCTGACCTGGCCGCTGCTTATGCGCTGGTTGCCGCCCAGGGCCACGGGGCGGGCTTCCTGCAACAGCGTGTTGACGCGCGACGCCGCCACCACGGCCTGCTGCAACTGGCTGAATTGCAGCGTGATCTGGATCAGCGGATCGACCACGCGGCCGATGTAGGCGACGAAGGCGTAGAGCACCCCCACCTGCAGGCCGTCGAGTTGGCGCAGGCCAAAGGCATAGATCACCAGCACCAGCAGCAGCACGTTGAGCAGGTCCAGCATGGGCCGCAGCAACCAGGCGTTGGCGCGCAGTTCTGCCATGCGTGCCTCGTAGTGCTGCGCATTCGTGGCGCCAAAGCGCGCGCGAAACCGGGCCTCGGCGTTGCTCGCCTGCAGCACCGCCATGCCGGAAATTGACTCGGCCATCTGGGCGTTGATGTCGCTGCGCTTTTCCCGGGCGCGGGCCACGGCCGGCGCGCTGGCGCGCTGGTAGAACCAGACGATGACGGCTGCGGCCGGAATCAGCCCGAGCACGATGAGCATCAGACGCCAGTCCAGCCAGGCCATGGCGACGATGGCGCCGAGCACCACGATGGAGCTGTCGAGCATGACGAACAGCACCTGCACGTAGAGGTTCTTCACCTGCTCGGTGTCGTTCGTGACGCGGCTCACCAGCTGCCCCGTGATGGCCTTGTCGAAGAAACTCATAGGCAGGCGCAGCACATGGCCATAGACCTGCTCGCGCAGGCGCCGTACCGAGCGCATCGCGACACCGGCAAAGCGCGTCAGTTGGAAGTAGCGCAGCACGCTGGCCGTGACCCCGACCGTGAAGATGCCGACCAGCAGCCAGACCATGGCGCTCAGTTCCAGTTGACGCGGCAACAGGTACTGGTCGATGAGCTGCTTGCCCAGCAGGGGGCCAAGTGCTTCCAGCGCCGCAGCCACGATCAGCCACAGGGTTCCCTGCCATAGGTGGCGATGCTCGGGCGCGGCAGCGCGGCGCAGCAGCGCCAGTGCCAGGCGCGTGTTGCGCGGCTCGCTTGTCGTTGCCTCAGGTTGCGGCGTCAAGGCTGGCCTCCAGTTGCTGGTAGCGCCACTGCGCGGCATACCAGCCGTCCATTTCCACGAGCCTGGCGTGCGTGCCGCGTTCCGTCACCTGACCTTGCTTCAGCACCAGGATCTGGTCGGCGTCGAGCACCGCGCTCAGGCGATGGCTCACGATGACCACGCTGCGACCCTGGCGTGCGTCGCGCAGATGGCTCAGGATCTGCGCCTCGGTCTG
>CAIKVZ010000120.1 GCA_903830985.1 uncultured beta proteobacterium | reverse complement strand
TCATTGTCTTGGTGCCGAGGGCGAGGTCCGCAAAACTGTGCACGAGATCGCAACAACACCAGGCAACCCGCGCGATCAGACATGAAAACCCCAACTCTGACGAGTTGGGGTTCAGGTATTGGTGGTGGAAAACGGAACCGAACCTGCGTTCGCTTTCCGAAGCGGATAGCAATAGAACCCGCAAGTGTCCGTGTTTTCGGGCTAATGTCTTTTTTCCCTCGCGAGCGTTATCAACTGAAGAGCGACGCGGATTGGGTTGGCGAGCGAGGAAGCAGCCGCCGAGTCGAACCCGAGTTCGATTCCGCCTTTCGCAATTGAACCGGCGTCCGCAAATCCAGGCAGCCAGCATCATCGGCAACTGAAGCTCACCTAGTGAGCCGCAACCCCAGCACAATTCTTCCGGACTGTGGCGGTTGTTTGTGTTTGGCCAGTTTTGCACTATGCTGTCGAAACTTACTAAAAATGGTCATCACAATGATGAAACGCACTGGCGAGGAACATATTCTCACCATCAAGGAAGTTGCTGGCTACCTGAAGGTAACCGAGCGGACGATTTACAGGTTGTCACAGGCCAAGAAGATCCCGGCCTTCAAGGTTGGAGGGATGTGGCGGTTTATGCGTGTCGACATAGAGGCTTGGATTGCCCGGCAGACATCGGGCACAGGCGAGAACAATAAGCAGGAAATAGGAACTTCCAAAAAATGAGACCAAAGCAATCCGATCATGAACGAAACTAATCTTTCCTCCTTCATCTGGTCAGTCGCCGACCTGCTGCGCGGTGATTACAAGCAATCCGAATACGGAAAGGTCATCCTGCCGTTCACAGTGCTGCGCCGACTGGACTGTGTGCTCGAAGCCACCAAGCCTGCCGTGCTCGTCGAATTGGCAAAGCGAGACAAGGCAGGCGTCAATCCTGAACCGTTTTTGCTGCGCACGGCCAGCCAACTTTTTTACAATACCTCGCCGCTTGATCTCAAGAAGCTCATGGGCGACCAGGATCATATTGGTGAAAACCTGCGTGCCTATATGCAGGCCTTCTCTCCAGCCGTGCGCGACATATTCGAGAGCTTTGAATTTCACAGCCAGATCGACAAGCTGACAAAGTCAGGGCTGCTCTACCTCGTCACTGAGAAATTCGCCAATATCGACCTCCATCCCGGGGTGGTCAGCAATGCCCAAATGGGCGCTGTGTTTGAGGAGCTGATTCGCAAGTTTGCCGAACTTTCCAACGAGACCGCCGGGGAGCACTTTACCCCGCGCGAGGTTATTCGGCTGATGGTTAATCTGCTCTTCATTGAAGACGACCAGGCGCTGACCAAACCGGGCGTGGTGCGCTCGCTTTATGACCCCACGGCGGGTACTGGTGGAATGTTGTCCGTGGCGGACGAGCATCTTTCAAGTCTCAATCCAGACGCTCGCTTGGTGATGTACGGTCAGGAACTTAACCCCGAGTCCTACGGCATCTGCAAAGCCGACATGCTGATCAAGGGCCAGGATATTGCCAATATCATCTTTGGCAATACGCTCTCTGCAGACGGTTTGCATGGAAAACACTTCGACTACATGTTGTCCAATCCGCCTTTCGGGGTGGAATGGAAGAAGATCGAAAAAGAGATCCGCAAAGAGGCGGAATCTATGGGATATAACGGGCGGTTTGGTCCAGGCCTGCCGCGCGTCAGCGATGGTTCGCTACTGTTTCTGCTTCACCTAGTTTCCAAGATGCGTCCGGCGGTGGATGGAGGTAGCCGCTTTGGAATCGTGCTCAATGGCTCGCCGTTGTTCACGGGCGGCGCGGGATCGGGCGAGAGCGAGATTCGCCGCTACGTGCTCGAAAACGACCTGGTAGAAGCCATCATCGGCCTGCCCACCGACATGTTCTACAACACCGGCATCAGCACTTATGTCTGGATCGTCAGCAATCGCAAGCCCGAAGCGCGCCGTGGCAAGCTGCAACTGATCGACGCCAGCAGCTTCTGGCAAAAGATGCGCAAGAGTCTGGGCAGTAAGCGCAAGGAACTTAGCCCTCAGCACATCGACGACATCACGCGGCTGTTCGGGAACTTCGAGGAACTCACCCGCGACGATGTGCCCATCAGCCGCATTTTTTCTAATGAAGCGTTCGGGTACAGTACTATCACCGTTGAGCGCCCTGAACGTGATGAGGCGGGTAAGGTGGTGCTGGGCACCAAGGGCAAAGGCAAGGGCAAGCCGGTGCCAGACGCCAGCCTGCGCGACACCGAGAACGTACCGCTTTCCGAGGACGTGGAAACCTATTTCGATCGCGAAGTCCTGCCCCATGCGCCAGATGCGTGGATCGACCACGACAAGACCAAGACTGGCTATGAGATTCCCTTCAACCGCCACTTCTACGTCTTCAAGCCACCGCGCCCGCTGGCGGAGATCGATGCCGAATTGAAAGGTGTGACCGACCGCATCCTGACCATGATTGGCGGGATGACGAAATGAGTTTTCCACGCTACCCGAAGTACAAGGACAGCGGCGTGGAGTGGCTGGGGGAGGTGCCGGGGCATTGGAATGCTGTACCGATCAAGTACCTCGGTCGTCTCAAAGGTGGCGCCGGTTTCCCACACGAAAAGCAGGGTACTGAAGGCGCGGAACTATCTTTTCATAAGGTAAATGCACTCGCACAAGCAGATAGTGACGGTTTTCTTGCCGACAGCGATAACACGATAGATCGTGTCACAGCCAAGGAACTCGGTGCCTTCGTCTTTCCTGCTGATTCCATAGTTTTTGCAAAGGTTGGTGCAGCTCTTTTGCTTGGACGCATTCGTCTTCTCCGCTATAACGCATGCCTAGACAACAACATGATGGGTCTTGTGGTTTTACAGACTGAATTTCAGGTGAAGTTCGTTCGCCATGCAATGAACCTTGTTCGGTTCGACCTGATTGCAAACCCAGGTGCTGTTCCATCATTGAACGAAGGGCAAATCGGTGACTTTCGTCTAGCAATGCCACCTCTCTCCGAACAAACCCAAATCGCCGCCTTCCTAGACCGCGAGACGGCGAAGATTGATGAGCTGGTGGCAGAGCAGCGGCGGTTGGTGGAGCTGCTGAAAGAAAAGCGGCAGGCGGTGATTTCGCACGCCGTTACCAAGGGGCTCAATCCTGCTGTGCCGATGAAAGATTCTGGGGTTGAGTGGCTGGGGGAGGTGCCGGGGCATTGGGAGCTGAAAGCTACAAAGCGACTTTTCCGACTTGTCGCGGAACCTGCGCCTGATGATAACGATCACGAACTCCTATCGATCTACACAGCTATTGGAGTTCGCCCTAGAAAAGAACTTGAAGCGAAAGGAAACAAAGCCACCACGACTGACGGATATTGGTTGGTTCAAAAAGGTGACTTGATCGTGAACAAGTTGCTCGCTTGGATGGGCGCTATTGGTATATCTGAATACGATGGTGTTACAAGTCCGGCCTACGACATCCTTCGGCAACGGATTCCACTTGATCCCCGTTTCTATGATTATTTGTTTCGCTGCGGAATCTGCTTTTCCGAGTTTCGTAGATGGTCACGGGGAATTATGGATATGCGGTTGAGGCTATATTTTGACGAGCTAGGCCAACTCGTTATGCCATACCCGCCCGAATCAGAGCAACGCGAGATCGTGACCTTTCTTCAAGTCGAGCTAGAGCGTTTCGACACCCTCACCGCCGAAGCCCAGCGCGCTATCGACTTGCTGCAAGAGCACCGCACCACGCTGATTTCCGCCGCCGTTACGGGGCAGATTGATGTGCGAGGCGTTAATGTCTGAAAAATGCAATCTATGCGGCACCAAATCAGCTGAGCCTGCTGTTACAAGGGGAGACTCAATAGAGCAGAACTGTGGCTGCTGCGGCCACTTTCTGATCACCGGCTCTGCGGCAGCCGTACTTGAGCACATCGATGGCCCGGACATACTGAGAAAATTGCGGGGCTACGTTTGGTCTAATGCGACACCAGATAAGCCAGCTTTGATCGATACGTCGACAATCGAAAACTTACCCAAATGGTCAATCCCAACCGTCTCGGAAAGGGCGGAAATTCTGTTGCGTGAAATTTACAAACGCACCAGCTATTTAGGCGCAAAGGTGAATATCAACGAAAGGGATTTCGTGGGAATCACCTATTCGCATGCTGATGCAGAAGTTCAATTCTTGTCGGAAGTTTTAGAGGCGAAGGGACTTGTAACCATCGCAAGAACTGCCGGCGAGCTCCCCGTTGCATTAACAGCTACCGGCTATTCCTTTGTAGAGGAACACAAGAGGAATTTAATCACAGATGGCGCAACCGCTTTTGTTGCAATGTGGTTTAACGATCAGGTCGACGAAGCTTACCGCATCGGTATCAAAGAGGCGATCCAAAACTGTGGCTATCTTCCTGTCCGAATAGATGAGATTGCACACGCAGAAAAAATCGATGACATGATTCTTCGCGCCATTCGAGAGAGTGCATTTGTGGTCGCGGACCTCACTGGGCATCGAGGTGGCGTCTACTTTGAGGCTGGATATGCCCTTGCATTGGGTAAGCCCGTGATTTGGACTTGTCGCAATACTGATTTCAAGCATATTCACTTTGACGTTCGTCAATACAACTGCATCAAGTGGAGTACGGAATCAGAGTTATTCACAAAACTTGAAGACCGTTTGATTTCTCTTTTCGGGAAACGGGACAAGAATTAGGAGGGGTATGGCGCTGCACAAAGAAATCAGCTTCGAAACTGAAATTTGCGAACACCTCGCCGAGAACGGCTGGCTTTATGCCGAGGGCGACGTGGCGGCCTACGACCGGGTGCGGGCGCTGTTCCCCGCTGATGTGCTGGCGTGGGTGCAGTCCACCCAACCCCTGGTTTGGAAGACGCTGACCAAGAACCATGGCACTCAAGCGGATGAAACGCTGTTGACCCGCGTGCGCGATCAACTCGATCAGCGTGGCACGCTCGATGTGCTGCGCCACGGGGTTGAGCTGCTGGGTCTGCGCCAACCCGTTCAACTCGCACAATTCAAACCTGCTCTGGCCATCAATGCCGACATCCTCACGCGCTACACCGCGAACCGGCTAAGGGTGGTGAGGCAGGTACGCTATTCATTGCATAACGAAAACTGTATTGACTTGGTGCTGTTTTTGAATGGTGTGCCGGTCGCCACGGTTGAACTGAAGACCGATTTCACGCAAAGCATCAATGATGCGATTGATCAGTATAGGTTTGACCGAAACCCAAAACCAAAGGGTCAGGCTGCTGAGCCGTTGCTGTCTTTTCCCAACGGTGCGCTGGTGCATTTCGCGGTGAGCAACAGTGAAGTGGCGATGGTCACCAAACTGGCGGGGCCGGCCACGGTATTCCTGCCCTTTAACCAGGGCAACGATGGCGCAGCGGGCAACCCGGTCAACCCCAAAGGCGGGCACCGCACAGCCTATTTGTGGGAGTCCGTGTGGGCGCGTGACAGTTGGTTAGAAGTTTTGGGGCGCTACGTCATTGCACCACGGGATAAGAAACAGAAAATTGAACGCATTATTTTCCCGCGCTTTCACCAGCTCGATGTTACGCGCAAGATTCTGGCCGCTGTGCAAAAAGACGGTCCGGGTGGCAAGTACCTGGTGCAGCATTCCGCAGGCTCGGGCAAGACCAACTCCATCGCGTGGACGGCACACTTTCTGGCAGAGATGCACACCGTGCAAAATAAAAAGGTGTTCGACACGGTGTTGGTGGTGTCAGACCGTAATGTTATCGACGCACAGCTGCAGGAGGCCTTATTTGATTTTCAGCGCCAGACCGGCGTGGTGGCGGTAATTACGAATACCGATGGAAGCAAAAGTGGCAAGCTGGCTGAGGCGCTCGCCGGCGACAAGAAGATTGTGGTTTGCACCATACAGACATTCCCCTTTGCGCTGGAAGCGGTGCGCAACCTGGCTGCCACACAGGGCAAACGCTTTGCCGTGATTGCTGACGAAGCCCACAGCTCACAGACTGGGGAAGCTGCGGCCAAGCTCAAAGCCATACTGTCCCCGGAAGAGCTTGAGGAACTGGCCGACGGTGGCGAGGTGAGCACCGAAGACATCCTGGCCGCGCAGATGGCGACACGTGCTGAGGATGGCGGCATCACCTTTGTGGCCTTCACTGCCACACCTAAAACCAAAACGATGGAGATTTTTGGCACGCGACCCGATCCATCGAGGAAGCCGGCCAACGACAACATTCCCGCACCCTTTCACGTTTATTCGATGCGCCAAGCCATTGAGGAAGGGTTCATCCTTGACGTATTGCGCAATTACACGCCTTACAGCTTGGCGTTCAAGCTGGCGCACGAAGGCAAACAGATCGACGAGAAAGAAGTGGAACGCAGCGCGGCGCTCAAACGCATCATGGGCTGGGTGCGGTTGCACCCGTACAACATCTCGCAAAAAGTGGAAATTGTGGTCGAGCACTTCCGCACCTACGTGGCACCACTACTCAATGGACAGGCCAAAGCGATGGTGGTGGTCGGCAGCCGATTAGAAGCTGTGCGCTGGCAACTCGCGATTGAAAAATACATCAAAGACCACGGCTACAAAATCGGCACTCTGGTGGCCTTTTCTGGCGAGGTAAGCGACAAGGAATCCGGCCCCGACGGTTTCACTGAAAACAGCAAGGTCCTGAATCCAGCCTTGAATGGCCGAGATATTCGAGAAGCTTTCAAGGGCGACGAGTATCAGATTTTGCTGGTGGCAAACAAGTTTCAGACTGGCTTTGATCAGCCCTTGTTGTGCGGAATGTATGTCGATAAACGGCTGGCGGGGATCCAGGCGGTTCAGACGCTCTCCCGGCTGAACCGCGCCCATCCTGGAAAGGACACGACCTACGTGCTGGATTTCGTCAACGACACGACCGAGGTGTTTGAAGCCTTCAAGACCTATCACGCCACGGTGGAACTCTCTGCCACAACTGATCCGAATCTGGTTTTTAACTTGCGCGCCAAGCTCGATGCTTCTGGTCACTACGATGATTTTGAAGTGGACCGAGTGGTGGCGGCGGAATTAAATCCGAATGCCAAGCAAAGCGAGTTGGTTGCCGCGCTCGATCCGGTGCAAGACCGTGTGACCAAGCGCTACAAAGCGGCGCAGGAGGCTCTCAATGCAGCCAAGGCCAAACAGGATGACGTGGCAACCAATGCTGCACAAGATGAATTGAACGCCCTGATTCTGTTCAAGTCCGACATGGGGGCGTTTATTCGGCTCTACACCTTTCTGTCGCAAATCTTCGACTACGGCAACACGGCCATCGAAAAACGAGCCATTTTCTACAAGCGCTTACTACCCTTGCTGGAGTTTGGTCGCGAGCGCGAGGGCATTGACCTCTCCAAAGTGGTCTTGACGCATCACCACTTGAAGAATCTTGGAAAACGCGCAATGCCGCTGAATGAGGGGGAAACGCCAAAGCTCGAACCCATCACGGAGTCGGGCGGGGGCAGCGTGCAGGATAAAGAGAAAGCTTTGTTAGCCGCAATAATCGAGAAGGTCAACGACCTTTTTGAAGGCGAACTCTCAGATCAAGATAAGCTGGTCTACGTGAATAACGTGATCAAGGGAAAATTGCTGGAGTCTGAAACGTTACGCCAGCAGGCAACTAATAACACCAAAGAGCAGTTCGCCAATTCTCCTGATCTCAAAACAGAGCTACTCAACGCCATCATGGGGGCGCTGGATGCACACACGCTAATGAGTACACAGGCATTGAATTCGCAGATTGTGCGTAGCGGGATAAAAGACATTTTGCTGAACAATGCAGGTTTGTACGAGTCTTTACGTGATGAAACTCAGAGGCAAAAGTTAATATGAGCACAATGCAACCATTCTCTATTACGCTTTTTGCGACTACCGGAGATCCGGAAGGGATTCGGCACCTCGATAAGTCGAATTGGTCTGGCTACGGTGTCGTCTTCAACAGGGATCTGTTCCATCTGTTGAAACAGGAGCCGGGCTTTTCCCGGGCCGGCATCTACATCCTCGTCGGTAACGCTGCCGAGGAAACGATCTACATCGGCGAGGCTGACCCGGTTGGCGACCGATTGAAGAATCACGTCTCGAATAAGGAGGGGTGGGTGTGGGGCGTCTACTTCTTTGATCAAAATCACAAGATCGGCAAAACGGAAGTTCAGTACCTGGAATCGGCACTGGTTGCGCTGGCCAAGAAACACGACCGTGCAATTCTTATGAACAAAAATAATCCGACTGCTCCGACGATGGCACCCGCAGCAAAGGCTACGGCACAAGCGTTCCTGACAGATATGTTGTTGATCCTGCCTATGCTCGGAATCAACGCATTCACGCCACCCAAACAAGAAGACCCGAGCGATCAGGTGCAACCCATCGGGTCAGAAAACGACAAATTCGATACCATCGTCGTCCCTGCGCGCGAAGAGGGGTTCAAGCAACGATTTCTCAATGAGCACTGCTGGTTCGCCGTGCGGATCAATGCAAAGCACATCGCAAAACTGAAGTTCATCGCTGCTTATCAGGTCGCTCCCGTCGCAGCCATCACGCACATAGGCGAGATTGAGGCCATCGTTCCGTACAACGACACGGGGAAGTACATGATCAAGTTTAAGGGAGCGGCAACGCCGATTGTTCCAATCCCGCGCCCGGAAAGCAGCGAGGTCAATATGCAGTCGTCCCGTTACGCGCTGCGCGACAAGCTGCTGGCGGCGAAGAATTTGGACGAGATTTGGGCCTGATCCTTGCAGTGCATTAGGCAACCAGAAGACGCACTTCCGCCTCCCGCCTCATCACCAGTCCCGGCAGCACTTTCCCGCCGCCATACACTCATAGCCGCAACTCCAGCGCTGCGGCGGACCAGTCCTGCTGGTTGATCCGCCTACGCAGCGTCGACGTCTGCAACCGACTAGCCCCGAGGTTGAAGTTGAGGCCAGAGTGGGCCGCTCGTCAGCGAGAATTGCCAATAGCCTCGCGCTGCTCTCGATACCACCGTTGAAACGCCACTACCATCAGCGTCGTCTGCGCAGCATCCTCGACTAGTTTTTCGCATGCGGCGCTGATCTCTGGCCGGCCGGCAGCAGATACAGGGTCGGCGGTGGCTGCATCAGTTCGGGCGGCAACGCTGGGAACGGTGGGCGCTGCGCCGGTATTATCTGCGGTGTCGACGTGCACGCCGACAGGAACACGAGCAAGCAGATGCTGACGATCAGCAGCAATCGCTGCCTTGGCTTTCTGGAATTCATTTGAGATCTCCTGATTGATGGTGGATTGCCGAACGACCACGGCGGCCACGTGCTCTGCCTGTTTGGCGATGGCCTCTGCAGTAGCGACCTTTTCGGCATCCCACTTGGCGGTGACGCGGTTTGTTCCAAACTGGCACCCGCCGGCGAACAGCACCGTGGCCAGCACAGAAGCCCCGATCAACGGCCACGGTAGTACGGCCAAGATGTTCAAGATCGGAAGCATCACGCACCGCCGTCCAGGGCAGCGAGTTCGTGCTGCCCAATGATGGATATGAGCTTCGCGGCGTAATCCGGGTCGGTGGCATAGCCGGCCTTAGCGACGGCCTTTGCAAACGCATCGCCGGTGGTGCACGCGAAGCACGCCGCGTAGCGACGGTTCTGATGTAGGAACGCCGCGTGGTCATCCATGCAGTCCTGCCAGTCGGTGTATTTGCGCCAGCGCGCCGCCACCGTCGTCCACGCGCCGTTCAGGAATTCACGCGTGTTGATATACAAGACATCGCCATGCCACGCCGGGTCGGCTTTGACGCCGAAGAGATTCTTGCCGTCCCTAGCGAGCGATGACGTACCCCATCCCGATTCCAGTGCGCCCTGCGCTACGGTGAAACTTGCCGGCACGCCGGTGTTCGCGGCCGATGCTTGTGCTGCTGGGCCGATCAAATCAATAAATTCCTGCGGTTTCATAACAACTCCTTTGCGTTTTTGGCGATGTCGTCGATCGATGCATCGCGGTTTTTATCGATAAAGTTAAAGATCCAGCGCACCAGTGCCCAACCCGGCAACCCACAGGCGAACATCAAGCCACCCATCGCGCACAGGCCCAGCGTCGAGAACGCCCAGTGGTGGAATTGGAAATATTCAACCGTAAAAGCACCGCCGCCGATGCTCGACACCACCGTGCTGATTAAGCCCACGGCCCATTCGCGGGTCGTGCGCGGTGGTGTCATTAGCATCGTCACTACGGCGGCGAGTGTTGCGCCGCTGGCGGCGGCTAGTGCGCTCCCGTTGATGGCGTTGTAAGCGGCCGCAGCGCCGGCAACGCTGCTGGTGGCGGGTTCTGGCATGGTGGTCATCTCCATAAAAAAAGCCCGCTCTGACGCAAGCCAGGCGGGCGGTTGGTTAAAAACAGTCGATCTATGCGGGTACGGCGTGAATCTCGATGACGCGCTTTTGCTTGGCTGTCGGCACGCCGCGCACCCGGCCGAACAGGTCCTTCCGGTCGTCCCTGAAATCGCCTTCGATGTAATACGGCGTGAACCCGGTCAGGTACTCGATCGCTGCCGCAAAGAACGGCACATTGTCGGAATAAGCCGAATTGCACCCAGCCTCCCACAGCGGCCCCTCCAGAAACATGCAACTGCCCTGGCACAGTTGCAACACCGGACAGGCAGCACAATCGCGACGCTGGCTCCAGTGGGTGGCGGTTTTTAGCTTTACGCTGGGCAGATCCGTGAGGTGGCCGATTTTATGCGCCTGTCCGTTCGGTGCGACTGCCGCAGCCGATACGTTCTGGCAGGTGATGACATTGCCAGCAAGATCGACCGCCAGATTGTCCGCTTTATCCATGCCGCACTTCTGGCCCACGCTGCTGGCCGGACGCTGGTTGCGGATGGAATCGATGAAGCCTTGAATTTTCTGCCGCGCGATGGAGAAATTCGCGACCCGCCCTTGGCGTAATTCGCTAAATGCTCTGGCGCGATACAGCATGTGCTCGGCCGGATCTCGCAGCACCGCCGCCATGCCGCCTTCGTCGTAGGGGTCGATGTAGGCGCCTTCGCCAATCGGCACATCCGCACCAAAGCGCGCCTGCAACCAGGCCTGCACAGCGGCCCGACTCTGATTGTCTCGATGCATCATGGCGTTGACACTCATGCGCCCGAGCGGTTTCATGCGCGCCCACAAATCCATGATCGCTGCCAGTTTCTCCGGGTCATCGAGCGGGTCAGCGCCGCGCGCGTGATAGCCAGGCCCATCGTGCGACAGGCCCACGCTAAAGCCCATCTGCTCGAGCCAGGCGTTTTTGTCGAAATCGAGGAGACTGCCGTTGGTGATGATGTTGAAATGCGCCGCCGGATACAGCGCTCGGAGCGCCTCGGCGAGCGGTTTCAGTGTCTTCCAATACACAAACGGCTCGCCACCCCAGAATTCGATGCGTCCGGGCGCCGATGGGAGGTTCGCGGTCAGTTGTGCCACGAACGGGCCGACATCGCCCGGATTGGTTTGCTCCGCGTGCGGCACAAAACGCTGGCTGCAGTAGCCACACTCGTAGTTGCAGGATAGGCCCAGACTGATTTTGAGGGTTTTGATGTCGCCCTTGCGCCCGGGCTGGTTGACGGACACCACTTCGGCTTCCCCAAACTGCATCGGCCGGCTCAGAATCACCGGTGTGCCATCCGCACGCAGGAACATTGAAGTCTGGTTGTCGTAGCCGAACGTGGTCTCGACCCCATCGGCGACGCGTCGGGCGTGAATGGTAAAAATGGTCATGATGCGAACGCTTCGGCAAACGCTTCGGGGCAGGCTTCGCGACACACTTCGTCGGTATTCTGCGTCGGGGATTTGACGAGGTTGTAAGTCCGACGGCCGCGCACGCGCTCTGCATCTATCACTTCAATAACCATCCGGATGTGGGTTTCGTCGATTTCTTCAATGGTTTTTTTAATGTGCATTACTTACTCCATCACTTCGCGGCCAAACGCTACTGATACGCGCCGCTCGGGGGCAAATCGGGAAAGAGGTCTGGCGGCGTGCGGCGGATTGCCATCGAAGATCACCAGTCGGTTGGGTTTGATCGCTACCGATCGCACAATCTCATTCGCGTCATTCCACACAGTGAAATCGCCGGCCCAATCCAACTCCCACGCTGGCATCGGATACCAGACCGCTGCACGTGATCGCCCGTCATATTCACGCTCGAAATCCCGATGCACTGCGGCGTCTTCCCCAAAGCCCTGGACGTTGATCCAGACCCGGCTAAAGGCGAGGCCTGCAAAATGCTGTTCGCTAAACTGACGCGCGATCTGGGCCAGTGGGTGCGTTTGACAGATCAACGCTTCGTGGGTCATGCCTGGATTGACTGCGCCGGGGCTATAGTGATGATTAAAAATGCCGGAGAGCACGAAGTTTCGATGCCAGAACGAACCCGACGCTGTTTTGCTCGCACGCCAACCAGGCAACATCGCGAGGTTCGCAAACCAGTCCTGAAATTGCACAAACTGTGCCGCAGGCACTGCGTCGTCGATTACTTGCAGGCTCATAGTGTGACCTCAGATTTGGCTGGGAAATGCCGAAAGCCGGCTTTAACAACGCACGGTTGGACGTAGTCTTTAAGCACCGCAGTCGCTTTGCCGTCGATGCTTTGGGTCCGAGCACTTAAAAAATATCCGCCGGTGCTCTCCCAGTACACGGTCACACCCGTGCGGCTACTGAGCGCGCCGCTGGGCTCCATCAGTTGTGCCTCGATCTGCGCGATACCGTTTTGCGCGTTCACACTCAATCGCAGATTGGAGCGTAGCGTTTGTCGGATGGTCGCTTCGTAGGTCCGGTGATCGTAGACCTCGGTCACTTCAGTGGCCGTAAAAGCGGACTCGCCGCGCCCGAATAACACCAGTGTGGGCGGGCTGTCGGCGAACGGCACCACCAAGTTGGCGTACCAGCGATAGCCCGCAAATCGCATCGCATCGACCGTCGATCGACGCCAGGGCTTGGATAGTTGATAGGTGTTAATCCACGCCGGGTCGATGCCATCGCTGGTCACAAACGTGAACAAGCTGTGATCGTCGCGCCGTGCGTCCGGCGGCAAGTCGTCCATGGTGATGACTAACGGTTTCTTTTCTGCATCACAGGAGGCGGAGTAGCCCGTCGTGGTTTTTGTCCAGACGATGTCGGGGTCCAGCGCTTTGTCCAGGGTGACGCCTATGATTTTGTTTAGCATGGTGGCCTCAGTCGCAACAGGCGCAGTTGCAGTTGCAGTCGCAATTGCAGTTGCAGTTGGTGACGCAGTTGAACGCGCCGCAATTGCAGTTGCGGTAGTTACGGTGGTATTCGCCGCCGCCGATTTCGTCCGCAGCGAGGTAATAGCCGTCGTAGTTGTAGCCGACTGAGACCGGATTGTTGGCGTAGGTCGCGCCTCCGGCGTAGTCGAATGAGCCGCTGTTGTGCCAAGCGCTCTGGCCGATGGCCGAATACCATTCCCACCAATTCCCGTTCGGCGGGGTCCACAAGCTGTTGCCCTGACAGTTGCCGTTCGGCACATAGCCGTTGCAGTTGGCGGCCCGGTCGTCGTAATACTGGCTCGAGCGGTTCATCTCGCCGATGTCCTGCCCGTCATTCATCTTGTAGCCAGTGTTGCGGGCGTTGTCCGAACCGCCGCCCTGACTCGAATAGATCAAGGCGCCACTGCTCATGGTGATACTGCCGGTCATGGTGCCGCCGGATTTATCGAGCTTGGCCGCAGCACTGGCAGCGTTATACGGCGTATAGCCCAGCGCGTTGACCACCTGGGTATAAGTGGGGTCACTCGGGTTGACGATGTTGAGCGTGCTTCTGGCCGTGCCTACCGTGCCATCGGCGCCGAAGAGGCCCGTCAGGTAATCGTTAAGGTTGTCGAGTGCGGTTTTGAATTGCCCCTGTGTCACCGTCGATCCGGTCAAACTGGGCTTTGAGGGTAGGGCGGTCATTACATGTCTCCGGTTATTTCCACATCGGTGCGGCGTCCCCTTGGCCTGGCACGTAGCCCGGCACAAAGGTGACGATCACGCCGTCTGTGCGTTTGAGATAAAGTTTGCCGTCGGCCACGTTCATCACCAGTTCGCCCAGCGTCACCTGCGCCGCGGTCGGAACGCTTGCCGCCGTGCTGCTGCGCTTGTGCAGAATGGCGTTGGCCATGACTAGAACGACCCGCCATCAATGGTCGCGCTGGTGGACAGTGCGTCGGTGATACCAAAGCCCGACAAGGTGGTCGGCTTCGTCGTGATTCCAGACCAGGTGGTGGTGCCTGCGGGTCCGGTAGCACCAGTTGCACCGGTGGGGCCGGCTACGGTGGAAGCAGCACCGGTAGCACCGGTCAGACCTTGAATACCTTGTGCACCCGTTGCCCCTGTTGTGCCACTGGCGCCGGTCGCTCCGGTCGGACCCGTGGGCCCTGCTACGGTCGAGGCAGCGCCAGTCGCGCCGGTAAGGCCTTGAATGCCTTGCGCGCCCGTAGGCCCGGTAGCGCCGGTAGCGCCAGCAGTACCTGTGGCCCCCGTCAAACCTTGAATACCCTGCGCGCCGGTAGCACCCGTTGCTCCCGTGGCACCCTTTAACTGGGTCACAACACCGGCCGGCAACGTACCCACGTTGGAGAGATCACTAGCTGCTTTGGCCGCCAACGCCGTGGTGATGGTGGCTGCGTAATTGGCGTCCTGACCCAAAGCTGCAGCGAGTTCGGTCAAGGTATCGAGCGCCGCCGGTGCAGCACCAACCACTGCCTGAATCCGCGTGTCGGTCTCCGCCTTCGTGTAGGCATCGACTTTCTTGAGATACGTACCGGGCCCCGCAATGGCGGTCACCACGTTGCCGGATTCGCCGATAAAGAGGTTGTCGGTGAGTTCTGACCAGGCTAGCTCACCTACCGCCAGCGTGGGCGGTGTGGCTGTGGTGGTCGAGCGTTTGATTTGAATCAGGTTGGGCATAGCGTTCTCCGTTTAGAAATAACCAGCGTCCAGCGCCAGCGTTGTGACGTCAGGCATGGCGCCGACGGGACCGACGTTTCCCTGATCGCCCTTGGGCCCCTGGGGCCCTGGCACTGTCAGAGATAATTCGATCGTCGTCGCCGCCCAGAGGGGTTCCAGCGTGAGGCTTACTTCGCTCATTGGCTGACGTCCGGTACGACCGGCACGATGAAGGTCTCGGTCGAGCGCACGACACCGCCCACTTGCACCTCAACGTCGCAGTAGAGATTAGCCGGTGCGGGGAACGACGCCGATTGCGCTGTATCGCTCAACCCTAGATAAAAGCGACCCGGGTTCGCGGTCTGATCCGCATCGATCACCGCCACCAGGGTTGCGGCCAGCGTGCCGGTGCTGGTACGCAGTTGTGAGCGGAACACGTGATTGGAGAGTGAGACGGCGACACCGTTTTCACGGTAGATCCCGGAGAGAGCCAGTGTGTCGCCGCGCTTGAACGGACTCGTTGTCTGATAATTCATCTCAATATCCTTGAACAAAGGCGTCCACCGTTCCGGCAGCAGCGGTGCCGGCGGCGCTAAAGCACTGAACGAGTGGACCGGTGGTTGATTTATCCAGCACACGTGCGGTGGTGGCCGCACCCCCATCGCCTTGCAGCGTGAGGTTCACGATCACGACACTTTTCCAACCCGCACCGATGGCGAGGCGCGTGCCGCCTGTTCCAATGGCGACATTCGGCAAACGTATGGTTTTGTCCGGAACGTCGATCTGGGCAACGACAGCGCCCACAAACGCAGGCTGACTGCTTTGCTCGACGTCGATGCGAAACTGATAGGTCACACCGGCATCCGCCCAGGCGCGACCCGGAAACGGCACGTAGGCGGCGTCCGTTGATTTCTTCCACGTGATCTTCCACGCGTAGCCGGTCACCGAGACCGCGAGTGTCAAGCTGCCGCTATCGATAAAGACGGTGCTCCCGGTCCAGACGATCGGTTGGTATTGCGGGACGAGAAACACTGTCGCATCTGAGGTCCACAGTTGGGATGCGGGGTTACCCCACATCTGGGAGGCGTCGATGGCATTAACCGGCGTGCTGTTTAAGGTTGTGCTGGCAAAGATGTTCTCAACTGGCGCATCGCCAAGGTTGCAGGACACCACAGTTACCGCCACGCTCTCGTTGCCGGTCGTGTCTATCGCCTTGATCAGAATCTGGCCTACGCCATAGGGAATGGTGACCAGGTCCCAAGGTGAAACCGATAGCAAACCGGTATGCAGTTCAAGCGCGTCCGCCCATGATCGACTCGCCCCCGGTTGCCAGCGCACGCTATAACCGGCCAGATCAATGTCATCGACCGCCCCCCAGGTGAGTCGTGTGCCATCGAGGCGTAACCACGGCACGTTCGATGGCGGTGCGGTTTTACCCACCACAGCCACGCTCGCTTGTGTCCAGTCCCCGCGCACGCCGATCGAATTGACCGCCCGCACACGCACCTCAACGTTGACGCTGTCCTGCACCGGTGCGATCCACGCGGTTGTCAGGTCAGCTGCAACGATGTCTGCCGGTGACCAGGCCGATTCGTTAGCTAGGCGCGACTGCACCTCGATTTGACCTTTTTGCGCGTATATGTCCGTAGGCGCTGTCCAGCTCACGCGGATGCGCGAAATCACCGAACCATCGGCCAAGCGCAATAACTCGGCCGTTCCACTGGCCAAAGTGAGTCCGGCCACGGTAGGCACGCTAAACGGGTCCGGTAGATTCGATTCGGCAATCACCGCCGCCGGCTCCAATACTGCCTGCGTATAAATACTGGCGTTATATTCACGGGCAACGACATAGACCTCGTCGTTGTCCTTGATCTCGATTTGCAGGATGCGAAAGAGCTTCGCGCCCCAACCCGGCGTCGAATGTGTGATCGGCACCACATCACCGACCTCGCAGCGCAAGCCCTCTTGAAATGCCGAGAACTTGACCACCAGCCCGTAGCGGCTCTGGTTCAGGGTCAACTGGCCGATGTTCTGCGCGCGGTAACTGTTGGCCGTGAACGGCAGGTCGATCTTCGCTTCCAGAATCAGGGCATTGTCGGTCGCGCGCAACAACGTCGACTCGATCATCGCCAGATCGGGTTGCCACTTCTTGGCCGGGTTGTAAAACCCAGCGGTGACCCGGTTGTATTTGGCACGCTTGCCGGCCTGACTGATCACCCAGGAGCCGGTGATGTTGCTCTCCGTAAATCCGAAGCTCGAGGCGGTGGTCGCGATATCCAGCACCAACCGATACTTGCCGCCGCTAAAAATGAGCATCCCGCGGCACGCCGTGAGCAAGGCCCGGATGTTGTCGTAGGCCGTCTGATTAGTGTCAACCGTGCCGTCGCACGTGTAGGCCGCGTAATCAGCTTGCGTTAGCGTGTGCGTGCCGACACCAGCGCTCGCGATATCCACGGCAATGCCTGCAAACGCATTGGCCGCACTCGTTGCCAACTGGTAGGCCGTGTCCGTTGACTTGATCGCGTAGTAGGTTGTCGTGGCGGTGAGTGGCGTTGGCAGTGTTGCTACCGAACTCACTTTGATGCCGTCGCCAGTGTCGATCGGCAGCGCCTGCGCAAAGGTTAGCGTGTCACTCGCCGCATCGGCCGTGAAGGTGTCTGAGAACGCGGGTGACGTAATGCGTGCGTCACAGGCGTTTGCTGCTGCTATGAAACTCAGGTCATCGACGTTGGTTGTTCCAACGCCACGTCCGTAGAGGGGGTTCGTCAGGTAGTCACGCACCGCTAATGCTGCGTTGTTCGAATAACGGGTCTGTCCATCGCGCGGGTCAAAGAGCGTGCGCCCGCGCACGTCCGCCGTGATGGTCGGCAAACCCGAGAATGCGTTGCTGTCGTATTTGAGCTTGACGTAGATGTAGGCGCAGTTGGCGAGTTTGCACTCGGTGGTCCATTTCGGCACGGCACTGATTAGCTCGCTGTCGGCTGCTTCATTGGCGGTGCCCAAGTGCTTATTGACTGTCACCAGACCCGCGAACTTGGCATCGGTCGCGAGCAGATCATCCAGATACACGTTGTCGATCGCAGCCACCGGACCCTCGGCGAGAACGACAACGATGTGCAGATATTCGTTGCTGGCCCCTGACACTTCGATCAGCACCCGCGTACCGCCAACTCGGCGCCGACCGTAGATCACCGGAATCGGATCGACGTTGCTCTGCGAGTTGAGGAGGATGCCCTGCGCTTGCGCAGCGGCCACAGCAGACTGAGCGCTCGATGGCCCGTTGCTGCCGATCACCGACTGCACGGCGAGGCTTGCCACACCACCGGCCACAAGGCCCGTCGCCCCGCCAATGAAACTAGCGGTGGCAAGGGACGCCCCCAGCACATCGGCTGCCGCTGCCGTGATACCGGACTCGATAACCATACCGAGCACCGCATCGGCCACCACTGCGCCCACGGCCTCCGACACCACCGAACCGACGATGGCGCCGATCACAATGCCGGCCATTACTGGACTACCTTGGCAAAGAGGCGTTCGCTGTCCCGATAACCCAGGTGCTCGAGCAGGCGACCGAAGTCTTTTTCTTGTTTCACGTGGTAGTAGATCTTCTTCACGCCCTGGGCTTTCAAACCGACTTCCGCATAGCGCAACAGTTTCAGCGCCACGCGCCCGACCCGGGCTTCAGGGACCACGTAGACCGCGCTGTTGGCGGCGATTAGTGCTTCGCAGTAATGGATGTGGGTTTGCACGACAAACGCGGCGTAACCCACAATCACTCCATCGCGCTTGGCAATGAAGGTGGCGAGTTTTCCGGCAGCGTCCAGTTCGCAGTAGCGTTTCCAGTCGATGTTCAGGTGATCCAAATCCTTCTGACCAACCTCGTCGTATTCGCGCGCAGCCAGCCCCTGCAATTCGCCGATTGCCGTGCCAACAGGGATGCGCGCGTAGGTGTAGCGCGAGCGTCCATCCTTCACGCAGCGCCCCATTTAATCTGCTGGTTGATGTTGGTAACGAACTGAAACCCTCGATCCCCCGGAAACCAGATCTGTTCTTCCGGATCATTGGTGTGCCGGCCCGGCGTCCTCTGAAAATCCACCCATTGCGAGCTGGCAGTCACCGCAATCGTGCAGGTGCCGTTGCCCGGGTCGTCCGATATTTCCATCGCATCGATACGGCCATCGAACACCAGCAACGGATTGCTGATGAGGGCCAGGCGGTAATCGAGAAATGCCTTGTAGATCGCAATACGCCGGTCGATGTAGGGTTTCGAGAGCGCAATCGATATCCACAGTTGATCCACCGCCGACACCTGCACCGTGACGTTCGGAATGCTCATGTCGCTGGTCTCGGACAGCCCTGTAAATCCGAGGAAGTGCCCGTTGGCGGTAAACGCGTTGCTAGACCAAATGACATTGATCCAGGCATCGGTCATGCGGATAGTGCCGTCGTCAAAGACCACCTCGACCAGATACACCGGCTTGTTGCTCGACTTCAGGAGCTCAGCTATGAATTCGGTACTGGCGCCGCGATCCATTAAAAAGCCTCCACCAGTTGCAAGCTGAAGTTGTAGATCGACCCCGGCGCTACCGCAGACTCAAGGGTGTCGCCACCCATGGCCAGGGTAAACGGTACGTTGCGCACCACCAGGCTGACGTTGTCGCTGGGCACCATCAGCAGTGCCGGTTCGATTAGTAATGTCGTTGAACCGGTGCTATCGGCGTTGGCGTCGGCGGTGACCATGTAGACCTTGGTTTGTCCGGCAATGCCCAGGAAATCTCCGGCTTTCATGACGCCCGCCAGATTCGCCGTCCAGCCGCGGGTGGCAAGGCTGCGCCCTTGCTGATTGGCGCCGTTTACCACCGGTGTGCCAGTCGCCACCCCTTGCGGCAACTTGTGTGCGGGGAGTGCGGCGGTAAACGTATCCCACTGCCCTCGCTGTGCGAGAACAAACGCCTGAATCGGCGCGAATTGCGCACGTGTCAAACCGACCCAGTCGGCGGTAATCACCCAGCGCTGCGCGCCGTTTGTGCGCACACTGCGTCGCAGGTTGTGCGAGAGCGAGACGCGCGTGGGCTGGTAGGACTGGATTTTGAGGGCACTGGGAGCGGGGCTGGTCGGAAAGCTGCCGCTCATGCCGTTATTCCGTAGCGGCCGCGCATATTGAGCGCCTGGTTCACGATGCCCACCACCACGGCCTTGTTCTGCACCATCGCCGACTGAAAGCTCCGCGCATCCATCGCCCGCACTGAGAAATTAATGTTGATCGGCGCCTGCGGTGCGGCGCTGCTGCTTGTTGTCGCAGACGTTTCCGGCGACTGGCCGTTGGGAATGATCGATCCTGCGCCATTGGGAACAAACCACTCGGGGCCTTCCTCGCCCACGATGTAGGGTTGGTTCGCCGCGACCGGTCCGCCACCAGCTTTGAAGAGACCGGAAATAAAACTGCCGGCACCACTGAAGAGGCCCGAGAGCGACATCCCGCTCGTCGCCTGTGCCAACGGCTTCATGATGCTGTTCTGGATCTGGATGCGAATCAGGTCTGCAATGATCGAATTGGCGAGGCTCTTGAAATCGAGTTTCCCCGTCTGCACGAACTTCACCAGCGCGTCCTCCATCCCCCTGAAAGCATTGGTGAAGAGGCGCTCGGCCTGCGCCGCAGCACTGGTGACGTTGTCCACGTAGTTATTCAGCGCTTTGGATACGCCCGTCTCCCAGGCGTGCTCGGCCTCCCAGCGTGCGTTGATCGCCGCCACCATCACGGCCGTCGATTGTGTCGCCGCTTCGCGCAGGCGCGCCTGCGTATCGAGTGTTAATTTCGTGCCACTTTGCTCGGCCTCCCAGATCTGTTGTTCCACCGCCAGATAGTTTTTGCGCGCGAGGTTGGCTATTTCCTGCGCGCGCGCGTTCTGGCCAATCAAGCCGGTCTGAAACACGTACTGCTGGTTGGCTTCGGTGAGGCTGTGGGTAAAGGCTTTGAGGCGCTGCGTTTCATCGAACTTTTGCTGCGCATCAAAGCGCGCGCTCGTCGATTGCACCAAGGTGGCGGTGGTGCGTGTGGCCTCCGCACGTAGCCGCGCCTGGGCATCGGCGGATAACTTGGCGCCGGTCTTTTCGGCATCCCAGATTTGCTGTTCCGCCGCAAGGAAGTTCTTGCGGCCTTCGGTGGCCAACGCCTGATCGCGGGCGTTAAGACCAATCAAGGTGTTCTGAAACGCATACTGCCGGTTCGCTTCATCCAGACTGTGGGCAAAAGCATCGATGCGTTTGGCCTCATCAATCGTCTGGATCGTGCCCACCGTTGCGGTGACTTTACCCATGTCGGCCAGACGGCCCTCTTTTTCGGCGAGAAGACGTCCCTTTTCGATCATGCCCTCGTATTTGCCCAGTTTGTCTTTCACCGCCTCGACGTTGAGCGTATCCAGATAGCGCTCAAACGGACTTTTTTGATTGCCGCTTTGGTCGGGAATCGCAAACGATCGCTTAGTCGACTCGACCGCTTTCTTGATCCCCGCATCACGCTTGGCAAACTGGTCCTCAAGTTTGGTGAGAAACAGCGGCGCATCCCAGATCTTGGCCATGTCCTCGTTAAAGGCCTCAGCGTGGCTCGTTAGATCCGAGGTCAGTGTGGCAAAGCGGCGCTTGACCGGATCAAGGCTCTTCTCCTTGATCATCTGGCCGGCAATACCATCGGTAAATTGCACCAGCGAGACGATGTCGGCGGCGACCGCGCCGATCGCGTTACCCACGATGCGCACGATCCGGATCACCGCATCAAAGACATCGATCAATGCTGCGACCGCACGCATCGCGTTGCGCGCCCATGACTCGATGACGTTGTCGTCTTTGAGCTCTTTGGCCTTTTCATTGAGGCGCGTGGTCATGCTGCCAGCCGACACCAGTGCGTCCGTGAAGTCGACCATCGCCGGCAACAATGCGGCGGCGATGGTGTTGTAGAGCGACTTCTTGCGGCCCTCCAGGCGCACCAGGTTCTTTTCATAGGCATCGGCTTCAAACGCCATCTCAGAGGTGACCTTTGCGTTGAGTTCCCCGATGTCGGCCAGATCCTGCATAAAGGGCAGCAGTTGAGCGCCGCGTTTGCCCAAGAGCATCTGGGCGGTCGCCACCGCCTGCGTGCTGCTGTCCATCGAATCGAGTTTCTTTGCCAAGTCCAGCATCACCTCTCCGGAATCGCGCAACTTGCCTGACGAATCGGTGACCTCAATCCCCAAGGTTTTGAAGAGATCGGACTGCTTCTGGCTACCGCCGGCGGCTTCGAACATCGCTTTGGAGAGTTTTTGCAGTCCGCCGCCCACTTCGTCCAGCCCCGTCCCCGAGAGCTTGGCCGCCGACTTCAAGCCCGAGAGTGCTTCAACCGCAGCGCCGGTTTTCTTGGCCATGTGATCGAGTTCGGCAGCCGACGCAATCGCCCCCTTGATGCCTTCCGCAAACGCATCAAAGGTGTAGGCCGCCGCCATCGCCGCCACCGCCCCTTTGACCGCGCCCATGGCCGACTCCGAAACACTGCTGATCGTGTCCATGGCTTTTTTAGCCATGAACTCAGCTTTGTTCAGATCCGACTCAAAGCGCGCGACATTGGCCTCGAGGCTGACCACGAGACTCGCAAGGGTTGCCATGGCGCGTTTATTCCTTTTTGCCCAGGAGGGCAGAGATCAATCGGCTGTGCGCCTCGGGCTCGGGCGGCTCATCGTGCGCAGACGCCCTGGGATCAATCGCACCGCGAAGTGCTGGCATGAAGTCATCCGCCCGGTAGGCGTCCTGGCCCTCGCGCCGGTGCACGTTGGCGAGCGTTGCGCAGATCTGCCCGAACCCGAAATCCGCCCGCACGTCAGGCATCCCATCTAAGCCAGCAAACGCCATCCATTCCGCTATCTGCCGACTGCTCAAGCGCCCGAGGAGATGGTCGGGGTGGTCGAATCCGAGGGCAAGGCAGAGGCGGAAATAGAAACGGCGCTCGGGACGCCGCTGGAGTTTTTTGAGAGTTCCTCCACATCCGCACCCGACAAGCCGTTCAACTTCTGCGCCACGGCAAAGACCCGGTCAAGCGCGGCGCCGGATTTGGCCCCCAGCAGATCGACCTCGTCGTCGGTGAACAAGCGCTGGCCGGTCTCATCGATTACGGTCAAGCCCACCAGACGCGCACGCATATTGGTGAGATCGACCTTGCGATCACGGCCATCGCCGCGGACCATGCTGGCTTCGAACGCATCACGCTCGCGGCCGGTGAAACTGCGCACGCGCACAGCACCACCCCATTCAGGGACCTCGACGTCTTCGGTTTGCAGGTCTTGGGCTGCAAGGATGGCGGTTTTAGAAAGTAAGCTCATGAAATCTCCAGTGAAAATAAAAGGCACGCAGGGGTTTGCCGCCGTCATGCTTGATTTGTAGTTCTGTTGTGACTACACTATTGGTTGAAAACGACGCACACAAAGGAACTACCGTGAGCACAGCTGATACCTACGTTCGGGCACGAATCGATACCGCGACCAAAGAGCGCGCCGCGGAAGCGCTGGGCGCAATGGGCCTGTCGATATCCGACGCCATTCGCCTTTTGATGTTGCGTATTGCCGATGAGCAGTGCTTGCCCTTCGAGGTCAAAGTACCGAACGCCGCCAGCCGCAAAGCGCGTGCCGAACTTGAGGCCGGCAAAGGCCGGGCCTTTAAAAACGTCAAATCGTTGATGGCTGATCTGAATGCGGACGATTAATCGTTCGACGGCGTTCAAGCGAGACTACAAACGCATAAAAGCCACGCCGCAGCACAAAAAAGACATCGATTCGTTACTCGAAGCAGCCCTTGTGTTGTTGCTGGCCGATCAGGTGTTGCCACCTGCTCTGCGTGATCACGCGCTGACCGGCGATTGGGTCGGCTACCGGGACTGCCACATCAAGCCGGATTTGGTCATGATTTACGCCAAGCCCGACGCGAGCACCTTGCGACTGGTTCGTTTAGGTTCACACAGCGCGCTCTTTCGCTGAACTCGGCCGCTACCATCAAGCCCACGAAATCGGACCAGAAATACGCAAGTCAACCGAGCGTCTTACCGCTTGGTCCACTGCGCCCTGGCTGTTGAATTTCTTTACGAACGCGGTGAAGGTCGCGGTGTTGCCGTTGGGCAGGAGCAGCTTGAAGTTCTTCAGTAACCCTGTGACCTGCGCCGTCATCAGCGCGATTTGACCGGCATCGCTGTTGTCTTGGTCTACTTCGAGCATGAACTGCCCCGGGTCCACCAGACCCATGATGAATTCTTTCGCGGTGGAGTCGAAGTTGGTGCGCTCGATCTCGGAGGCCGAACCGTCAAAGCCGTTATAGCTTTTGACATTGGAAACCTTGGTCCACTGCACAGGCGTAGCGGTGCCACCGCTCGCGTAGGTCGTGAACCCCGTCGCATCGAGGCCGGCCAAGGTGACAATTTTTGCGACTGGCTCAATGTACTGAACCACGTAACTGTTGCCGTTGAGTTGCGTGCTGCCGACGACGCTGGCAATGGTCAGCACATCGCCCTTGGCCAGACTGCCGACCGAGGCGAGCGTGACGCGACACGGATTGGTGAGCGCGACGGCGGTGATGTTGATGGCCGACCCGGTGGTCGTGCCGATGCTGACCGTGGAGCCTTGGGCTGAGATGGCGGTGCTGGGCATGGAGGTTCTCCTAAAAAGGTTAGTGCAAGTTGATTAATGCCAGATCGAAAAATCCAATATCACCCGGTGCAAAAGCGCCTCGGGCTCGAACTGGTCCTGCTCCAAGAGCAAGAGATGGGTGATGGCGCTGGCGGCCAGAGCGGCTTTGACCGCCTCGGCCACGGCCACCGCGCCGGCGTAGGTGGTATCAAAACAATCCAGCTGCAGGCGCACGTTGTCGATCGGCGCGCCGTTGGCCAGGGTGTTCTCCGGCGCGCTTGAAATGCGGGCATAGACGACATAGGGCGTTTGCGCGTTGTTCGGCGCAATATTCGGAAACACACGACCGTCCGCCACGTGTGCTGCGACCGCGAGCGCGCTCATTACTTCCTGCTGAATCACTTCTTGAGTTCCTGTGCCGCTTGCTCGATGCGTTGGGCCAATCGGTCAGTGATCGCGGTCACGGCCTCATTCTTTTTAAGATCAAAGGCCGGACGCAGGAACGGGCGCGCCGACATCTTGACGGTGCCAAATTCGACGAAGCGCCAATACCAGGCGTCTTGCGAGAGGGTGCCTTTTTTGCCTTGCTTGCGGTATTTCTTGCCGTGACGCACCGTCACAAAAAAGGTCTGCTTTTGCGCACCTGACAATTCCGGGATCTGTTTCATGATGATCGAGCGTTTGAGAGTCCCCGGCGGTGGCTGGTTGGCCCCCAGCGCGGCAGTGGCCACTGGGGCCTTCAACTTCGCCTCATCGCGAATCACTTTGGCTCCGGCGTAGACCGCGGCGCGCAGACCGTTTTGTGCTACGCGCTGCGGTAGTGCCCGCAAAGCCTCTGCCAACTGATCCAGCCCGGCGATCTGCACGCTTTCATATTTAGCCATCGTTCAATCCCTCGGAGGCGAGCAGCGTGATGAGTACATTGGCTTCGTCTTCATTCAGGGCGGCGTGTAGATTAAAAACACGCCCCTTGTAGCGCGCGCGGTAGGCGGCCACGGCTCGGGTGTCGGTGAACGGGGCTTGGTAGCGCACCGTGATTTGGTACGAGACCTCGCTTGCCATGCGCTGCGCGCTTTCCAATTCGCGCCCCGAGAGCGGTTGAATATCAGCCCAGACGGTAGCGACATCGGTCCAGGTGCGAACCGGCGCGCCGTAGCTGTCCTGCGCACTATTTTGCTGCTGCACGGTAATGCGCCGATTCAATTGACCCGCCCGCAGCGAACTCATATGAACGCCACCTTGTAGGGATCGAGCAATCCGTCCACGAAGGGCAAGGCTTCGAGCCGGCCTCGGCTCACGACCGCCACTTCTTCGCGGTGGGCATATAAACTGCCGACGCGCAGCAAAATCCAGCTCTTGATGCCTTGGGGCACCTCGGCGGCTGTGCCATAGCCGGCATCAAAGTTGACTGACACCGCACCAATCTGGGGCAGGCAGATCGGCCAGATCTGACCGAACACCGGCGTAATGCGCGCAGGCTCACAGGCGGTATCCACCGTGTAGGTGGCGGCCGGCATGGTCTGCTCCACGGCACCCATGTCCAGATAACGGATGGCGACCACCGCTTGCACCGGACATTTGGGCAGCAAGATGGCGTGTCCTGGCAACGTGAACGCCTGACCCGCCGGCACACCCATCAGCGAGGGCCCTGGAAAGCTGTCGAGCACCATCTTCCACCGCGCGGTGGTGAATTGGCGGCCGGTTTTGGTCTCGGCTGCGAGCCGGGCCGCCGTGATGAGCGATGCAATCAGCGTGTCGTCCTCGTCAAAGTCCACCCGCAGGTGGAGCTTGGCGTCAATGAGCGACACCGGTTCCTCTGCGGGTGGGATGACGAGTTGCAAGGGCATTTAGACGACCTGCACCACGGCCGCCTGGTTAGCCGCATCGGCCGGGGCGTAGCGCGGATTGACCCCGAGCAGTTGGGCGCTGGTGATGCTGGCCGCTACGCCAACCGTCACCGTCACCCTCACAAATCCAAACCCGTTCACCGTGTCCAGTTCCTCGGGCTTGATGTTGATGAGCGCCTGCTTGTTATCGCCCGTGGCTTTGACGATCTGGGTGATCGCTTTGCCAGGGATGTCTTTGGCACCGGTGCCAGAACTGTCCAATGCCTGCTGCAACTTGGCATCGACCGTGGCCGAGGTGCCCAAAACCCCGGTTTGCACCACCGCGAGAAATCCCAGGTGGTTGGCCACCGACACCCAGCCGGTGCTGACCGGGCCTGCGGCCTGGGAGGCCGGATCGATGGTGGCGAGAACTGCGAGCATTTCGCTCGCTTTTGAGTTGGGAAACATAGTTTTTCTCCTTGTGTGGCAGGCGCCTTAGCGCGCGCCGAGTTGGATGAACGGGGACATGGTGGCGCTACCCTTGGCAGGCGAAATGGGCGCGACGATCTTGGATTGCCCATCCATGCGAAAGGTAGTGCGAAACGCCGTGAGATCTGCATCGAAGTACAGATGCATTGAGGTGGCGGTCTGCATGCCGCCTGACTTGGTGATGGTCTGGTAGTACTTCAGATCCACCAGCAAGATGTCGCCTTGGGCCGAGAACGTATTGGCGTGCTGCGAGACAAACACCGGGCGACCCAAAAGGGTGCCGTAGGGTGAGACTTGAATGCCGCCAACCGTCAATCCCGTGGGGATGTAGATCGGGTAATTTCCCAGGGTCAACGTGAAGAGCGCCGGCAGCACATCGTTGTTGACGATCCAGACCGCGTTGGCAAAGGAGCCCGTGGGCAGGCGCGCGATCATCTTGGCCAAGTTCTGCGGCACCAAGGTTTGCGTGGTTTGACCCGTTTCCTTGGCGACCGTCACGGTGGCGCCAGAACTCAACGCCCCAATCGGCACGCCGTTACCGGCGCCGAAGAGAATCGACTCGTTCATCTTCCAGCGCATCGAGGTCGCAACCTTGTCCGGCAGGTAGCTTGTGAGCGCGCTCGCGTCATCGAGCAACTCGTCGGTGGTGGGTACGAGCGCCATGAGTTTCTTCAGGCGCAAGGTGGCCAAGCCCAGCACCGGCTTGGTAGCAATCGCCGCATTGGCCTCGCCCTGCCAGTAAGCGCGGATACCGTTGGTGCCCCAGGGCGTGGTCTCGTCTTTGGGGAAGGCCATGCTATTGCCGGAGATTTCGACGTTGTCAGTCATCGGTAACAGGGAGTCTTCGCCAAGGGACAACTGGAAGATCTGCTGCGAGAACTGCGGGGGGACCATGAAGCCGCCGTCTTGGCCTGCGGCCTCGTTGGCAAAGCTGCCGGGGGCCGCGGCACCACGGCCACCACCAATGAGGAGTCGCTCATCGAGCGACTTGCCGGGCTTGTCTGCCTGGTAGACCGCCTGCATGAATTCGCCCACCGATTGGAATCCGTGCATCGGATCCGCCTGGCGGTTGTCCGTCACCGTGATGTGCGCAGTGCGCGCGTGACTCAGTGCCCCGATGGCCATTTGCGCTTCCTCAGCGATCAGGCTCGATTCGCGCTCAATGGCGCTGGAGGCGGAATCGATTCGGGTCTTCAACGCATCAAAGGCGCTGACCTCCTCATCGCTCATGTCGCGGTTGTCGGTGGCGGCGCGCTCGGTGAGCGCACGGGCTTCTTGGACCAGCGTGGATTTGCGAGCCTGCAGCTCGCGCATTTGTTTACTCATGGTGTTCTCCAAAATCGATAGGCAATAAAAAAACCACCGCATCGGCAAAGACTGGGTGGCTGATTGGGGTGCGACCGACGGGTCGCGTGAAGTGCAGGCAGGCCTCGACGGAGTCCTGCCAAAGAACTGTCAGATCAAAATAGTGCTAACGCATTACGGGCTTGGGCTAAGCGCGACACCGTGGGCTTCGCCTGAGCTTTGCCCGCGCGGCGCATCTTGCTGATGAGGTCATCCAGTGTGGCGACGCCATCGACCATCTGGTGGGTGAGTGCGGCATCGGCGCCGAGCACGCGGCCCTGGCCCATACCGTCTCTCACCTGCGAAATCGGCACGCCCCGACCGCGAGCCACAGCCTTGGTGAACGCGCCGTAGTAATCGTCGACGCGGGACTGCATGAACGCTTGGGCTTCTTCGTCCAGCGGGGTGTACGGGTTGCCCTCGACTTTGAATTTACCTGCCGAGATGAGTGTGGTTTTAACGCCGGCCTCGTCCATCGCGCGGCTGTAGTCCTGATGCGCCTGCCACACGCCGATGGAGCCCACTTCGCCGCCAGGGGTCACGTAGAACTCGGAGGCCGAACAGCCAATCCAGTAGGCAGCGGATGCGGCCAGACTGTTGGCAATCGCGATCACTGGCTTTTGGCTGCGGGCACTGAGAATGTCCTCCGCCAGTTCCGCCACGCCGTAGACGCTGCCGCCTGGGCTGTTGATATCGATCAGGATTTGGCTCACGCTCTCGTCGGCCAGCGCCTGGCGCAGGCTCGCCGTGAATTGCTGCGTGCTGGTGCTGCCACCGCCCGAGACATCGTCCACCATATTGCCGCGCTGGGTGACCACGCCGTAGAGCGGCAATACGGCAATGCCACCCCCTGTGTTCACTTGGTTAGACTGTCGCCGGGCCTCGCGCGCGCTGCGATCCACGCCTATATGTGCCATGACATCTTCGCCGGCCGGCGTGTTACGCGACCAGCGCTCGAGCACCGCTGCCATGGCGTTCAGGCGTTCGGGCATCAGAGCCCATGGCGTGGCCAGAAACTCGGCAATCAGGTGTGGTTGGTTCAAGGTGTTTCCCCCAAAGTAATCAGTGATGCGGTCAATGCCGACTCGTCGATCGGGTTAGCGCTGATCGTGTGAGCCCAGGCGGCTGCACGATCAGGTGAGACGGCGAGTGACTCGGCGATCAGCGCTATGTCTTTTTGTTCAACGCGGCCTGCGCGCACGATGCGCCGCGCCCAGCGCTCGGCGCCTGAGGCCACCAGGGCGCGAAAGCGTGCGACCGCTGCATCAGCAGGCTCATTGATTTCTTGCGCTGGTGCTTCGGCCTGCTCGGTGTCAACGTTCAGATCCTCCGCTGTACTTTCCTCAACCATATTCAAGGGGCGCAGTGGCTCATCCAGCCCATCCAGCGGATTCAGGTTCTCGGCGATGCGCGCCTCGTTGCGCGTCAACCAGCCGTTCTGGATCCCGCTTTGGTAGTAGGAGGAGCGACTGGCCGCGTCTCCCCTCATCAGATTGGCAAAATCGAACTCGATTTCGATATCGTCGCTATCAAGCAGCAAGTCCGCCTCGATGCTGGCCTCCCAGCGCTCAGCCCACGGCGTCATGGTGTGCATGACGAACTCCAGGCTCTGCTGCTCGATGTTGGAGAAGGTGGCGCGTTCAAGGTCGGCAATCATGTGCGGCGGCACGCGAAACAAGCGGGCAATGTCGGTAATCTGAAATTTGCGAAGCTCCAAGAACTGCGCGTCCTTGTTGGTGACGCCGACCTCGTGGAACTTCATGCCGTTTTCCAGCACCAGGATCTTGCCTCGGTTGGCACCGGACTGCGCACTCTGGTAGGACTCGCGAAATACTTTCTTGGCCTCCGAGTCCTTAAACGACCCGGGAAATTCAATCCAGCCCCCGGTGGGCTTCGCGTCATTCGCAAAGAAGCGTGCGCCGTAGTCTTGTGCGGCCAGCGCCATCCCGAGGTTCTCCCGAGCCAGTTCGATCGGACTCATGCCGATCAGCCCGTCTGAGGACAGTCCCCGCAGGTGCCACACCTCACCGCGCGGCATAAGAATCTCGGTGCCTGCACGGTCGGTGACGCGATAACGGTATTCGCCAGAGGCCAGCAACTCGATCTTGACCCGGTCGGGGTGGATCGGCATCAGTTCGATGATCTCGCCACGCGCGTTGGTGATGATCTGGTTGTAGGCGTTGCCTCGTAGCGCCAAGTGTCCCTGCAGCATCTCGCGCCATTCGAAAGGGTTTTGAAACCGATTCGGGCGTTTGGCCATCAAGCGGTAGAGCCAGTGGTCGGTGATCTTGTCCTTGCCCCCATCCGAGCGGCGCTGGTAGATCACCAACGGGAGGGAAGCCATGGTCTCGGCCAGGATGCGCACGCAGGCGTACACCGCCGCCAGGCGCAGCGCGCTGTCTGGCGAAACCCGCATTCCGCTACCCGTGCGCGCTGCGACCGGCTCAAAATAGAAGTCTCCCCACGGGCTGCGGTCATCGGCGGATGCGCTGAGCCAACCGGATCCACGGAAGCGATCAAAAAAGCTAAGTAATCCCATCAGGTCAGAGCAGCATCAGTTCGTAATCGGATCCGAGCACCACCGCATCTCCCGGTTTGATCGCGCGCGAGAGCGCCATGATCAGTGCCACGACACCGTCGATCTTGTTTTCTGCTCTCTCCTTGCGGGGGTAAATGTTGTCCTTTGCGTCCAGGTGCGCCACCACGTTGCTTACCATCCACGCCATGACCGGGTCATTGTCGTGAACCAATTTCTTTTGCAGCACTAGCGCTTCGAGGGTTTTCATGGGCTCGGAGAAGTTCAGCACCGTGGCGCGCACTTCGATCATCGGCAATCCCTCACTGAGCATGCGGGTAGACAGTTGCGTCGCCTGAAACGGATCGAACGCGACCGCCTGCACCTCAAAGCGCGTGGACAGATCGTTAAGGTCAGCCTCAATCCAGCTAAAGTCGATCACATTGCCCGGGGTCACCGTCAGGCGCCCGGCGTGCATCCAGCCGGCGTACTGGCTGTTGCCGGCCGCGTTGACCGTATCCTCGGGCAGGTAATATTTGGTGAACACGGCATACGCGTCCGCAATCTCGGGGTGCGCAAACACGATCGACAGGGCTGCAAGGTCGGTCTTGCTCGCCAGGTCCAGCCCGATCCAGCAGGGCTCGCCCACAAACGATTCGAGGTCCAGGTCCGGGTCGCCACACGCATCCCAGGCGCGCATATCCATCCAGGCGGTGTCCGCGTTGACCCACTCGTTCAAGTGCTTGGTCTTGAAGTTGTTCATGGCGCTGGGCAACTGCATGGCTTTGGCCTGCAGCGATCCCAGCACCTCTGGCCGTACCGACACCCCCCAGTTGGGGTTGGCTTTGATCAGCGCCCCTTCAGTGACCCATTCGTCCCCGTCATCCAGACCGTAGACGATGCCAAACTGACTGTCGTCCTCGAACACGCCATCGAGCAAGCGCGTCACGAACGTGCGCACCTCGTAGCAGATGCCTGCACGGTTGCTGCCGGCGGTGGTGATCACCCACAGGAGCGAGTTGTCGCGCTTGCCGGTGCCGGTTTCGACGACGTCGTAGACGGTGCGTGTTTTATGCGCATGCAGTTCATCGACGCAGCCAAAGTGAATGTTCAGGCCGTCGAGCGTTGAGCCCTCAGCGGAGAGCGCTTCGAACTTCGAGCCACTGGCCATCACGTGCATGTTGTGGGCACCAACGCCCACGCCAAAGCGCGCCCGAAATCCTGCGCACTGGCGCGCCATGGTCTGTGCATCGCCAAACACGATGCGTGCCTGATCGCGGGTGGTGGCGAGGGAATACACCTCGGCACCGCCTTCACCGTCTGCGGCCAGCATGTATAGCGCCAACGCGGAGGACAGCGTCGATTTTGCGTTGCCGCGCGGCACCTCAATATACGAGCGACGAAACCGCCGGTTGCCATCAGCCTTGATCCATCCGAAGACCGTGGTCAGGATGAACACCTGCCAGGGTTCGAGTCGGATGGGCTCACCGGCCAGCGGCCCTTTAACGTGCGGCAGGCGCTCGATAAAGGCGCACAGATTGTCAGCCGGTTGAAAGGTTCGACCTTCCTTGTCCTTCAACTTCGGGTTGAAGCGGTAGGGGCTCGCCTTGCCCTTGAATTTGGCGAGATCGTTGAGTTGGCGCTGGCAGGCGTGCTGTACCCATTTGCAGGTCAAAACGTCACCGGCGACCACCGCTTCAGCGTAATGCCTGGCCATTGCTGCGTATTTCGATACCACCATCAGCCAGCGATCTCAGCCCAGGGATCATCGTCCACGCTTCGGCCCCGTAACGGCAGATCAACACGCGAGCGCGCCGCAGGCGTAAATCCCATTTCCACTTCGCACGCCCGCAGCATTTCGCACAAACGCTCAGTCAGCACGAACAGCGGTGAGATGACGGGGACGCCAAAACGATCCTTGACCAGCAATCCAGCCACCGGTCGCTTGGCGACCTCACGGGCGACGGCGCGGTACTGCACCAGCAAGCCGCAGTAACGCTCAAGCAAGGCCGCGTTATTGGCGTGCAGCAGCCCTGGCGGTGACGTCTCAACGCAGTATCGCCAAAGATCAGCCGCATCGCCTTCCAGGGTAGCAGGGGGGGCCTTCAACGCCATCGTTTGATGCGTCGTGACTTCAGTCTGCCTGCGTTTGGGGCGTGCCGTTCCCTTGATGGCCTTGATGACATCTGGCAAGCGTTTGCGTCCTGCTCCGGCACGTGCGCCGCCACTGCGTCCAGTTTTACCAGCCATCGATTTGGTTGCCCATTTGAATAAAAAACATTTATTTGAATTCGGTTGCACAAAAATCTGTGCAGGCGAGCGCGTCCCTTTGGGTCAATTTGTAGAGATTCGACCCCCCTAGGGGGGTATGGGCAGGCCGTGCCGCGCGTTAGCGCTTGCGTGCTGTTTCCTGCGCGGTCTTCCTGTTGTGACAAGTCACACAGAGCGCCTGCAGGTTGGCAGCGTCAAACCGTGCGCCCCCGTCCTTCACCGGCACCACGTGGTCCACCACCACGGCCGCCACCACACGCCCAAACGCTGCACACACGCTGCACACCGGGTGCTGGCGCAGGAACGCGGCTCGCACGGCGCGCCACTGGCCTGACTTGTAGAAGCCCAACTCCGTATCAAAACCGCGCCGCGCGCGTCCGTAATCGCGATGCACTGCAACACGGTGCCGGTCGCAGTAGCCAGGGGTGGCAAGGACTTCGGCACAGCCCGGATAACGGCAGGGCGTGGGCGCTCGTTTAGCCACGTTTGGCACACCTCGGATTTAGTTTCAATCATTCGGCAAGAACCGCTTGCCTTCGTTGTCAATCGAAGCGTTCATGCCTTTGTCATCAACACACAAGGAGTAACGCAATGACCTACACCACGCAGCAGTTCACGGTTGACGAAACGGGCTTCATCCAGATCGCTTTGACTAAGGTCCTCGCCGCGGTCGCGCGCGGGGAGCTGGACCTCAACCGGCTGGCGAAAGAAGAACTCGCCGCGCGCGGCCTCAACGATCAAGGCAACTGGATCGGTTTTGACGCCGCCAAGAAACACCACAACGTTTGAGGGACGCGACCATGGATAACCAAGCACGAGATCAACAACTCCAAACCATCGCGACAGACCATTTGTTCATCGCAACGCTTGAGACACGCAACAGCGACCGGCTCGATTTTCACGATGTGAGCGTCTGGGCCGTCAAGGCTGCACTACAAGCCGCATTCGAAGCTGGACAGCAATCACACATCACCAACAACAACCAGGAGACAACATGAAACTCTCAGACAGCCAGACCGTTCTACTCAAAGCCGCATCGATTCATCCAAAACGCCTGCTCACCGATTTCCCGCCGAAGCTTAAGGGCGGCGCGCTCATCAAGGTCCTCACGAGCCTTGGCAACGCGGGCTTGATCGCGCCGCACAGCAAGGGCAAGGAGGGCACAACGCAGTTTTGCATCACCAGCGCAGGACTTGAGGCGATTGGCATTGCACCGCGGGTAACGCCGGTGTTGCGTGCGAACAGCAAGCAGGCGCAAGTGCTCGCGATGTTGCGCCGACCAGAAGGAGCGACGCTTGCGCAAATTTGCGCATGCACCGGATGGCAACAGCACACCGTTCGCGGCACCTTTGCCGGCGCGTTCAAAAAGAAGCTTGGACTCGACATCTCGTCGACCAAGGAGGAGGGTGGCGAACGAGTCTATAAAGTAATTGGTTGAGCCGCTAAGGGGGCAGGCGAAGTCAAATGTTCCGTTTAGGAACCTTTTGCGCTATTATGGAACCCTCAAGAGGAAAACCCATGGCCATCACCGTCAAACTGTCAGAAAACTTGGTCGAGCAGGCCAAGGCCCACGCACTGATCCAGCACCGCTCGGTGCCTAAGCAGATCGAATACTGGTCGCAGATCGGCAAGATTGCCGAGGAGAACCCCGACCTGCCGTTCTCGATGATCCGCGACATCCTCGTGGCGGATCAGGAAGCGGTAGTCGGCGAATACGTCTTTAGCTGATGCGTCTGCTTGTTACGCCCTCGTTTGTGAGGGCCACCAAGCGGTTGCATGCGCCGCAGAAACTCGAACTTGATGCCGCGTTACGTGCCATTAGCGCTAACCCGTCGCTGGGTGAGGCTAAGGTCGGTGATCTTGCTGGCATTCGTGTCTACAAGTTTCGACTATCGAATCAGCTTTGCCTGTTGGCCTATCGTGTTGTGGATGCGCAAAGTCTGAAGCTGCTGACGCTGGGCTCGCACGAAAACTTTTATCGGGACCTAAAGCGTAGCGACTCGTAAGCCAGCGAACGCCATGCCAATGACGCTAAATATTATGCAACCCGAATACGATTTCTCCAAAGCAAAACGTGCAAGGAACGTTCCGCACCTCACCAAGCTTCGCGCGTCGATGAGGCTCAAGGCTCGCAAAACGCAGCGTGGAGTTCAGCTGAATAAACTACGCAGCGATTAGCTCTGGCTTCACCAGATCCACAAACCGCACGCCATCGCTGGCACGTTTGGCTTCTTTGCCAGAAAAAAGTTGCCAGCGTTTGATTATTACATCCACGTAATTCGGATCGAGCTCCATCAGCCTCGCGCGCCGGCCTGATTTCTCACACGCGATCACGGTGGTACCTGACCCGCCGAACGGGTCGAGCACAATGTCGCGTGTCTTGCTGCTGTTGCGGACCGCGCGCTCCATCAGTTCGACGGGTTTCATGGTTGGATGTAAATCGTTCTTGTGCGGCTTCTTGATCTGCCACACGTCACCTTGATCGCGCGCACCGCACCAGTAGTGCTGCGCGCCGTCCTTCCATCCGTAGAGGATGGGCTCGTACTGGCGCTGGTAATCCGCGCGGCCCATGGTGAAGGTGTTCTTCGCCCAGATCACGAAGGTTGACCACTTGCCACCGGCGGCACGAAACGCCGCTTGCAGGGTGTCGAGTTCCGAAGAACTCATCGCGATGTAGACCGCGCCCTTGGTGACGGCCAGAATGTTCAAGCAAGCAAGCAACAGAAACGCTGCGAAGTCCGCACCCATGTTGTCGTTCAAGATTGGCCGATGGGTGCCGCGGAGTTTGTCCTTGGCGGTGTTGGCGTAATTCACGTTGTAGGGCGGGTCGGTCACCGTCATGTCAGCCAACTCGTCCCCGAGCAGCGCCTTGTAATCTTCGGCCTTAGTGGCGTCACCACAGATGACTTTGTGCTCGCCCAGCAGCCATACATCGCCGGGCTTCGTGACCACATCCTCGGTGACCGCGGGGACAGCGTCATCATCGGTGAGGCCTACGTTGTCATCGCCGCCAATGAGCTCATTCCACTCATCTTCGGAGAAGCCGGTTAGTTCGAGATCGAAACCCGCCGCCTGCAACTCGGCCAACTCCAATCCCAGTAGTTCATTTTCCCATGCAGCGTTCTCACCGATTTTGTTGTCCGCGAGGATCAGCGCTCGGCGCTGAATGTCGGTGAGATGCGCCATCGGCACGACCGGAACTTCTGCCATGCCCAGTTTTCGCGCTGCGAGTACGCGTCCGTGACCGGCCACGATGTTATTCTTTCCATCAACGATCACCGGTGCACCCCAGCCGAACTCGCGAATGCTCGCCGCGATCTGCGCCACCTGGGCGTCCGAGTGTTGTTTCGCATTTCTGGCATGCGGGATCAGTGACGCGACGGGCCGGTATTCGATTTGCATTGGGGTCATGGGCGCTCGGGCATAAAAAAACCCGCCAAGAGCGCAGGGCTCAGAGCGGGTTTGATGTGTAGGTCAGGTGTGGCGCAATGCTGCTTGCTGCTACTCACACTTCTGTCCAAAGGATAGCTCGAATACTAGCCGAATTCGCGAGAAGTGTTGCACGCTCATTTGGCCCAAAAATGGACAAACTGGCTAAAGCGTGGACATTGGCTCGGTCTATTACCCTCCTTGGCTTTTGGCTTCGGAAGAAATATTGGCCACGCGCAACCTCGGGTTTGAATTGAGGTGGCCGGTCACGCTTTGCAGCGCCTGTTGCCAGTGCCTCCAAGCGGTCGTGCGGTCACACGCAAAGCGAATCGCTATCTCTCGCCAGCCGTAGCGCTTGGCGCGCATCCACACGAGGTGCCGTTGCTCCACTTCGAGCCACTGCATCCAGCGCATGGTCTCGATCATCCGCTCGATGGCATCCGGGCTGGGCGGGAATCGGTGGTGGACCGGCTCGTCGTTTGAGAAAGCCTCCCACTCGCGTCGTGCGAACGCGGGCCAGACGCTGAAATAGCCTTGCACGCGTACCGGTGGCAGGCGCCGGCTGGTGTTGACCGATTCATCGAGCCACGCAGCCACGTCTTCGATTGACCACACGGGTGGTGGCCTACGCATGGCGTGTCCCGCCGGGCCCGTACAGCCGCTCACCAATCCTTCGCACCAGTTCGCGCTCGACGAAGTCCAGCCGTTCGTCGGCCTCGTGGACCACGAGAATGTGCTGCTCGCGCCAGCCGTCGCGCTTTACGGCATCGGCATCAACCGCATTGGGCTGCAAGCGCCCGAGCGGGCAGCGGTAGGGGTGTTGGGGAATTTTCATACGACCTCCTGCGTATCGATGGCCCAGTGCAAAATCGCCAGTGCATCGGCCTCGTTGTCGTCCGTGACGCCGTGACCCAGCGCGCGCATCGCGGTGATCACCTCGTCCTTACTGGCGTTACCTTTGCCAGTGGCGTGTCGTTTGATCGTGCCCACTGGCACGCCCTGATACGGGATCTGGTGGTGCTCGCACCAGGCGGTGAGCGTGGCCAACAGACCGCCGTAGACGTGCGCGGCGTCCACGCCCATGTGTCGCCGCACCTCCTCGAAGTAAACGGCGCCTATGCCCTGTGTGCCGGCCACGGTAGCCTTCATATCGGTCAGCCAACGGCGAAAGCGCAGGTAGCGCATCCCGCCACCTTCGAAGCGTTGGGACTTGAAACTCACAAAGCCGTGGGCGATCTGCCCTTCGGGTGCGCGCAGTGCCCAGCCGGTGGTTGTGCCCAGGTCAAGCGCGAGAATCGTGTTGGAGGTCATTGGTAAACCCCGGCGGTTTTCAAAAACTGACGCAGACTGACGCTTGTAGTCGTAACTCTCCATAACCTGCGTATGCGCCCTCGCGTGAGAGGAATACGGGAGATGTGTCGGTCTGCGTCAGTTGGGATGAAATTGACCGCTGTTTTGTCATTCCAGTTTCCTGTCCGACAATTAGCGTCGGCTGCGTCAGTAGTCCAAATAAACAATGGCTTGTGATTACCGTCAGGCCACGCATTTCGGCGCAGGGGGGGTGTCGCAGAAAAACTCGTATCGACTCCTGCAAACCGATGGTGATTAATTCGTGCGCACTGCTGGTTACACGCGATTGGCTGGTGATTCATGGCTCAGTTGTCCGCGTAAGGGGTGCGTAATGGAGCCGGGGGTTCTTTCAACCTAACCCCTTGGAATCCTCGCACACCGGCGTTATTGCGCCACTTCTCAATGCCGCGTGTGAGCAGCAAATCGGAGAAGCGGCGCTGCGAACCGATGAACTCACCGACGCCTTCGGCCCATGCTTTCCAGTCATTGAAGAGTTCCGAAGTCAGCGACTTCGCACCTTCGACGCGCACGCAACGCTCCTCCAGCCAGCGTCCCATCGCATCCTCGGCCTCGAAATATTCATCGGTCGCGTTGAGCACGCTTTGCGGGCGGCGCAGCCCTGCGCGCTGCCACAACAGACAACCCTCCAAAGCCCAGGCCAGAATGCCGTCGCGCTCGAGCAGCAATTTCTCGGTCAGCCTGCCATCGCGTTTTTCAGGCGGGATGGTTACCGTGAACGGAATCATGTGCAGGCGCCGCTTCATCGCCTCATCGACGTTGCGAATCGAGGGCTTGTGGTTGCCGGCGATGAGCAACTTGAACTGCGGGAAGAAGTCAAAGAAGTCCTGGCGCATAAAACGCGCCGATACTTTGTCGCCGCCGGTGATGGTCTTGATCTTCGATTCGTTCCAGCGTCGGCCCTGTTCTGTTTCGATCGATGCGACAAAGCGTGCCCCGCGTAGGCCTGCGAGATCGGTAGGGTGTCTGTCTGAGCGTGTTTCCATAAAAGTGTCCATTGGTGCGTTAGCAGCGTAATCACCGAGGATGGTCGCAATAGTCGTCACGAAGACCGACTTTCCGTTGGCCCCGGTGCCGTAGAGAAAGAACAATGCGTGCTCGCTGGTGACCCCAGTCAGGCAGTAACCGACCATGCGTTGGAGGTAATCCATCAGTTCGGCGTCGCCGCCGGTGACATCCGACAGGAACGCGCGCCAGGTGGGACACTCGCCCTTGGGAGTTGCGGTGGACACCTTGGTCATGCGGTCGGTGCGCTCGTGTGCACGCATCCGACCGGTGCGTAGATCAAGCACGCCGCCCGGGGTGTTGAGTAACCAGATGTCGGCATCCCACTCATCGGCCGTGCCGGCGTGCCGCCGATCGGCGCGCGCAAGTCGTTCCACGCCGCTCATGGTGCTGGCTGCAGCCAGTTTCACCGCCGTTTTTGGGCTTGCCGCTTTGAGTGCGGCGTGGCGGCAGACGTTACGCACCAGATCGGTGGCCCCCAATGTGTCCTCGGTACGCCAGCGCTGGCCGTCCCACATTAGCCACTTGCCCCAAGCCGCGACATAACGCCAGTCGTGTCGGTAGCGGCGAGTGAAACTGAGCGCGAGGCCGTCCTCGCTCCCCCAGACGGAGTTCTCCTTGGTCGCGGCAGGGGTGGGCGCAGCCTCACCCTCTGCAGCATCTTCATCCGGCGCATCCGTCGGCAATTGCATTTGCATGCGCGGGCCGTTGGCAATGAATTCTGCGACATCAAAACCATCACCCAGCGCATCGGCCGCATCCCACCCCTCGGGCTTGTCCTCGGGCGGGTAGAGAATGGCGCAGGAGACCGCGCCCGCGGCGAGCGTGGCTTGCGAGGCGGCATCGGCGTAGGTCCAACCTGGCGTGTCCTTGTCGGGCCAGATGAGTACCGCTTTACCGTTGAGCGGTGACCAGTCGGTTTTATCGACCGGGGCATTCGCACCGTGCATCGCGGTGCTGGCACAAATGCCGGCGCCGATCAGCGCTTGCGCGCATTTCTCACCTTCGACCAGCACGACTGCAGCCGACTTCACTATCCCCGGCTGGTTGTAGAGCGGGCGTGGATCGGGCGGTGCGAGCTTGCGGCGCTTGGCATCCCAGGGCCGGAACTCCTTCTTGCCGCCCGGCGGGTCGTAGCGGTAGACCACGGCGATGAGTTTGCCGGCGGCGTCGAGGTAGTCCCACTTGGCGGTGGCTTTACCCAACTCATCGATTGGCGCTTCCTGCTTTGCCTTGCGTGAGGATTTGACCGGCATCGATGCGCTACGGCCTACCAAATCGGCGGCGATCTCCAGCACGCGCGCGAAGTCGCCTCGAACATCCAGACCATGGTGCGCGGCGATCACAGAAAAAACATCACCGCCCTCGCCACTTGAGCGGTCGGTCCACAGGCCGGCCTTCTCACCTGTGAGCACAATCTCTAAGCTATCGCCAGGGCTACCAACAATGTCCCCGATGGTGAACTTGCCGCGCTTGACCTTGCCTGCAGGAAACAGTGTGAAGAGCACCGACTCGAGTTGATGCAGCAGGCTCGCACGGATTTCTGTGCGCCGACTATCCATATCAATCGGGCGTGTCGGTGCTGCCACATCGGCAGATTCGTTGAAGTCCATCATGACGTTCCCTCGTCGCTGCTGTTCTCTGCGTTGCGGTTCTGAACGGTGTTGCAGTGGGCTGCCCAAATGGCCAGCTCCGACATCCGGTAGCGCACCAGATTGCCGATCAGGTAATGCGGAATACGCAAGCGCTCGCGCATGGTGTTGTGCGAGAACCAGTAGTAGGGCAGGCTAAGCGCGGCAGCGGCGTGTGTGGCCTCAACCATCACTTCGTCCGTGGGGAGGGGCGATATTGTTGTGCTGTTCATACGGGGTTACTCCAGCAACGCTCTGCGTAAGAGCAGAACTTGCATTCAAAGTGGGTGGGGTCGAGATAAGCGCGTGGCAGTTGCTCTTGCGCCTCGGTGGCAGTGATCACGCGAACCGCGCGGTCTGACATGCGCTGCGCCAGTGCCGCATCGAAGGGAATCAACTCGGCGTAGATTTCCATCGTGTCGGCGTTGACTGCGGAGAAGATCGCCGGGTGCTCATGGAGATCGAGATAGGCCTGGTAGACGGCTACCTGCGCGGCATAGATGGGTTTGGAAATAGCCAACCCTTTCTTCTCCACGTCACGCCAAGACTTGGCACCGAGGCACTTTGATTCCCAGAGCGCCGGATACTTGAATCCATCAGGCCCATCCACAAAGACACCATCGATGTGACCCTGCAGCCGACCCTCGGCCACCGAGAAACCGTACTGCTCGCCATTGGCCTTGTGGGTGCGAAGATCAAAGCCTGCGCCGCGCAGCCACGTGACCATCGATTCTTCGTTCAAGTGACCACGCTCGAAGATGCGCAAGATGCGGCCCTGGAAATCACGACCGTGATCGACCGGGGCCTGCGCGTACTCAAACTGCAGTTGGCGCTCGCAGGTCACGCCCAGACGCGATGCGCCAAGGTAAAGACGCTTCGTTTGCCCGGCTCTGGCCTGCTGCAGTCCGTTATCGATAAGGGCGCTGATTTGCCCGGACAGGCTGGCGCTGGAATTGAAGTCCATCATGGTTTTGTCTCCCATGGCAGGTCATCTTCCATATCGGCGAATGGATTGGCTGAACTCGCTGCCATGGGGTCGGGCGTGTGCGGCAAGCCACGTACTGGCGGGAACTTCGTTGTCTCGTGGTGCGCCACCATCGCCTCGGTGTAGCCGGTCACAATGGCCTCGATCACCTGTAGCGCCTGCGCTTCGGAGTACTCACCCAGCGGTTTGGTGAAACCAATTTCGCCCGCTGCTTCGCCAAAGAATTTCAGGCACTGCTTCATCGCCGCTGATTCCATTTCAGAAGGATCAATCATGGCCACCCCCTTGATATCGATATCCCCGTTGCATACGCGCTGCCAGTTGCCGTACATCGCGTGAAACGCGTCCTGGCAGCGCTGTGAGCAAAATACCCAATCGATGGGGTAGCGCCGCGGGGAACCGACACCGTGTTGGTTGTCGGTGTGTCCGTAGCCCTTGGCTTGTCGTTGGCAGATCCAGCATTTCACGCGCCCCCCTTACTGAGCCCAGGACGGTTTGCCCGTCATGGGTGCGCGCTGTGCCGTTTGTGCAACTTGTGCAGGAGCCTGATAAACCGGTGTGGCTTGCGCGGGCGCGCCGGAGTTGCCGCTGCCTGAGCCGCCGCTCGTGGCCTTAGCAGCAACACCTTTGAACTTGCCGTAGTCTGGGTGATCCGGTTCGAGCGCCACCTTCACCACATTGCGATCGGCGCCCTTGTTGTCCTTTTCCACATCGACTCGGACGATGAATTCCAGGCCATCAAGATCGGCGAAACTCTCGATGCGCCGCGCGGCGCTGGCCTGCGGTGTTTCGTCCTTGGGCTGGACGTTATGTGCAGAATTGAGCGCGCCGCGGATAAAGCTGCGCCCCATCTGGCCCCAGGTGGGTCCCTTGGCCGAGTGCAGGCCGATGTTCGACCACATCTTTCTCTTGGCGAACGGCCCGCCGGTGACAACGAACTCGCAAGCGAGATACACCGCGCCGGTGTCAAACGACTCGGTGGCGTAACCACCGGTCCAGCCCTGGTTGTGGTCATCAAAGCCACCGGGTTTGAGCGTCATGCGCACCGGCACCACGGTGCCTTTGGGGATTACATCAAAGCCGGACTGTTGCGAGTCGGCGTCGTTAAAGTCGTTCCAGTTGTTGGTCGTGTTCATGTCGATATTCCTTGAGATTGGGTTATGCGTTTGGGGCGTTGGTGGCATCGGCTTGCTGGCCGAGGCACTTGGCGATAAGGCGTCCGAGGTGGGGTTCCTCGATAGCCTCGAGCCGGCCGCTGCGGTCTTTGCTCGGGTAGCCATAGGCGTTATCAGCACGGGTGACGAATCCCCGGTAGGTGCCGCCCTCATCGTCCTTGAGCACAGCGAGGGTGATGACCTCATCCAATACGCCTGGCAATTCGAGTGCGGTTTTTGCACCCTCTAACTGCAACTGGTAGTAGCGCCGGTTGAAGTCGTCGGTCTTCTCTTCCAAGATGGCGACGTAGATGACGTGCTTGTCACGCACGTGCTGCAGGTGGGTGAGCGCGGTGATCATTTCCTGACCCAAGAGCCCATACGCACCACGGTTGTCGGGCTTGCCGGTTTTTTCGCTGAAAGCCTGCGGCTGCGTTTTGCACCAGGCAAAGCACAAGCGCGACAGAACAGTGAGGCTGTCAACAAAGTAGGTGTCGTACTTATTCAGTTGCGCCGGGTCACCGAACTTGGTGCAAACATGCTCGAAGTGCGCCTGCGAGAATGCCTGCTCAGCGCTGGCGGTCGGCATCGGTCCGGCCAGGAACACCACCAGATCACGAAACTCGGGCCAGGTGCGCGGACGCAAGGTGTCGCCCTGCCAGTCCAGAATCGACAGGTCGCCCGCTTCCATATCGACGAACAATGTCTTGTGGACGTTGAGCGTGCGTATTTGGGATGTCTTGCCAGAACCGGGGATTCCAATCAGCGCAATCTTGGCGCAGCGTTTTTCTGAGAGGCGTTCTTCAGCAGAGATGATGGGGAGCATCACGCCACCTCCTGATCAAGGCTCAGCGTGAAGGCGGGCTTGCCAGACGCCACGGTGCGTGCGCCGCTGAACTGCTCCTGCATCGCTGGCGGCCAGTGGGTAAAGCGGGCCTCAGGCACGGTGAGCTTGACCTCGAGGTAGCTCTCCACTTTTTCGCCGGCGGCCAAAATACGTTCAGCAATTTGCGCCAGCTGCTTTTGGTCCCAGCTCACCTTCTTGGGCAACTCGAACTTGATGGACAGAAAGCCATCATTGATGTGCGTGGTACCAAAATCACGTCCATCGTCATGCAGCGCCGCGCGAGCGCGCTCGCCGTAACACTGGTCAAGCGCCGTATCGAACCGACTGCGGGCTTTTTTAAGCCAGTCCATGGCCTGGTCAAGGTTGGTGTTGATCTCCAGTTTTTGCGCCGGTGAGAGTGCTGCTAACTGGGCCAGCGACATCTGGGCGATGTCGGCGGGGTAGAGTGTGGTTTCCTGCGTGGGGGTCAGATCGTTCATAGTGTTCTCCCCGTTCACGCGTAAGCACGGGCGCTGGTCGAGTTGCGCGAGACGCGCCGCTCGTAGGCTTCGACCTCAGAGACGAGGTAGACGACTCTTGAGCCCAATTTGCAAAAAACGGGTCCGAGGTCGATTTGGCGCCACCGGCGAACGGTCTTGACGGAGAGCTTCCAGCGCGTGGCAAGCTCGGTTTCGTCCATGGCGATGCGCGGTGCGTCAACCTGTTGTGGCCAACCGGGATGGCGGCCAGGGTGAACAACGTGGGTTTGATTTCTCATTTCGATGTGCCTCCTTTAAGTGAATGGGCACATCGCAGTCTCCGCATAAATATCTAGGCGATCTCTAGGTCAAATCTAGGTCAACTCTAGGTCTGGCCCCAGAAACAAAAAGGGCCACCCCGTGGGCAGCCCATTTTTTGTAATGCAATCAACGACTTTTCTCAGTTGTGGAGCACCCACCCGCGGGTTTTGCCGCTCGGGTGCCCCAAATAGGTTTTCCATGCGGCGCCCTGAAACGCCTGCTGGGGGTGGTTGTAGCTCAGCCCATCAAACAGCGCCTTATTCTGCAACACCGGATTGTTGGACTTGTGCGCCTTGATCAAGCGCTCCACGATCGTGCACTGCTGGCCCAGCAGGGGCCACGGGTCTTTGCCCGGAATCATCAGGGTCGCGCTCTCTTGACCCATGAGGTCGTTGTGCACAATCAGATCGAGCGTGCGCGCGGCCAGGGCGCGCGCTTTGCCGTCAGCCAAGGCACGTAGCAACCGGTCTTTATCGATACTCACCTCACCGGCGGTGGTGGTGAGTACATCGCCCAGCCAAACGACAACATTGGCCCCGAGATACTGCGGGCTCGCCTCGGTTGCCGTCAGAACAATGCCGTAGCCCACCTGGCGCTCGCCGCGCAAATAGGCATCGGCCTGCGTGACGGCCTCTAACCGATTCAAGCGGCGCGCAAGATACACGGGAACATCTTCGTCGCCCACGATCAGCGTGCCTAACTTGGTGACCGTGTCACTGGCTTTGATGCGCTGCCCGATCTGCATCGCACCGCGCAGCCCTTTGACCACGCGCTCGGCGACCCAGCCGCGTATGACATCAAAGCGCTCGAGCTCAAGCGGATCAATCGCGATGTTCTGGCCAGTGAGCGGATCGTCAGCCACCAGCAAAGCGCCGCTGGCGCGCACCAGCAGCCGGATGGGGTTGCCGTCCTGCGCGAGGCGCCAGACATCGTTTGCGCGGCCCTTGGGTTTGAGAAACCCGCCGGCGCGCAGCATCTCGATGTCCACGCCCCAGTGCTCAAGGGTACTGCGACGCACTTCCGGCTCCTCGGACTCGTAGAGTTTCAGCAGTGCTGAGAACAGGTTTGCCTCCTCGCTCGCGTTCAGAGGAACCACATGGCGCATGATGCCGTAGTGCTCGAGCACGGCAAAACCAATCTCGCGCTCCTGTGGATCGAGCCGGCTGCCCAGATTGCAGCGATTGGGCATGCTCAAGGTGATGGGGAAGTTGACCTCTTTGTCCTGCTTCATAAACCGCACGTTGATCACCACTTTGCTGATCAGTGAGGCGGTTCTGAAAATATTGTTATCCCCTAAAGTGTCTTTCGATGCCGCCTCGATATCGTCGTGTTTGTCGACCTTGAGGGTGACGCAGCGCTTGAAGTTTTGCGGGCGGGCTTGGGCCTCGAGCACGCGCACATCGATTACGCCCAACTCGGCGACCGGTTCCTGCGGCAAGGACAGGGAACGATAAAAGCGTCGCAGGTTGTATTGACGCATGGACACCGGGCGTCCTGACAAATCGGCATTAACACCGACGGCGGAGAACGACGAGGCGATCAGGAAGCGGTTGACATCGGGGGCAGCGAAAACCTCAATCGATTTCTTCTCGGGCTGAAAGAGCAGAGTCGCCTCCACTGGGGCGCGGTAGTAATACGGCGCGCTCGATAGATCATCGCAGACTTGCTGGACGCTATTCATCTCGCCTGCGTGGCGGATCAAAAACAAGTGCGCTGTGCTGGTCCCGCCGTTTGGGCTCTTTTGCTCGAAAGGCAGGTACTGAATCAGGCAGCGCCCGATGGTGCCTAACCGTTCGTGGAGCAGTATCTCGAGCTCGCTTTGCTTGGCCTCCGTCCATTCAAAATCAACCGCATCGTCGCAATCCAGATCGTAGGCTTCGTAGAGCCTTCCGTAGTTGCGATGGTGTTCGGCGTAGAAATATTGTTCTGCTTCTGAGAAAAGATCCGGGGCACGAAGATAGATGACGGTAGCGCGGCCGAAGTGATCAGGCTGCGCCACGTATTCGTCAGCGATCGATTGCTGTGCATCATCGTGTCGGTACAAGTTGTTGCGGACCGCCTGCACGGCCTCAATGCCTTTGCCCTCGGACAAGGTGATGATGCGCCGGGCGTGGCCGTCGAGCGGTGCGGACTGCTTGGCATCGAGCGCTGCGCAAATTGCCAGAACGCCTAAACGAAATGACTGGCTGGCCCCGTTGAGCACCGCGTCGGTGGGCCACGCAAACGTTGCGAAGGCCTGCGTCTGCTCATCGTTGCCGTGCGCTGCGATGAGGGTTCGAATGGAGGCGAGCGGGGCCAGCTCGACAAAGCGGTGCAGCGAGGGAATGTTGCGGTATAGCTTGATCATTGTTTTTCTTCACTTGAGTCATGCACCGTAGCGCCGAACAATTCCCACCAGAACGCCGAAAATCTGCAGCTTGCCTTTCGGGTGAATGAGCGGATAGCGTGTGTTGTGGGGCTTTAACGCAAAAGCACCCTCAGTCTTGATCAGTTCTTTTAACGTGAACTCGCCATCGACCTGTGCCACCACGAACTTGCCCGCACGGGCCGAGCTCTGGCGCTCGATCACCGCCAGGTCGCCGTCATAAATGCCGGCATCGATCATCGAGTCGCCTTTGATCGGGATGATTGCGGTGGTGGCCGGGTTCTTGACCAGGAAATCGTTGAAGAAAAACGGTTGTGCCTGCACATCGGTGACGCTGACCGGGGTGCCTGCCGCGACGGCGGTGTCGGCTAAGTGCAGCTCAAAGAAACGTTTTCCCGGAATCCAGGCATCGTCATCGGGGGCGCGGGTGACGTAGCCGTGCAGGGCCAGCCGGTCCATCAGTTTGAAGGAGGCCGCGCGTGAGGCAAACCCCAACAAGTCGGCGATGCGCTGCAGGGCGGGGATGTGGTGATGGCGGGCGTAGTAGGCGCGCAGAGCATCCAGATGTTCGTGATCGCGGTTGGGGTGGCGCATGTGGTGGATTTATGGGAAATATTGGAATATTCCCATTGTAGTAAACGAATGTTCACCACACAAGCAAATCCGCACAAATCACTTTAAAACGCCTCAGTGCCGCTTTTTTGCCTTTCGCCAATCCCAGGGCGGTATCGGTTCGGGGCCGGCCCACAGGCCCACGGGCAAACTCAAGCCGTCAGCGCCAGTTTTGTATCTAGCGCAGCCAATGGCTTAACCTCTTTGGCGATGACTTTAAGAAAGGTTTTTTCAGCCATCTTCAGGTCGTAGGTTTGCTGCAGATTGAGCCATGACTGCGCATCTCCCCCAAAAAAGCGTGCCAGTCGCAGCGCCGTCTCAGTCGTGACACCCCGGCGCTCGAGCACAATGTCATTCATTCGGCTGGGGCTGACATGCAACTCCTTGGATAGCGCGTTCGCGCTCATGCCCAGGGGCAAGAGAAAGTCTTCGCGCAGAATTTCCCCAGGGTGTACTGGGCGCATGCCGTTCTTAATCATGTTTAACCTCCATTACGGCGTCTTGCTTAGCCGTGGTAATCGACAATCTCAACATTCTTGGGTCCGTCTTGAGTCCAAACGAAACACAAGCGCCACTGCTTGTTGATCCGAATGCTGCACTGGCCCTTTCGGTCCCCCGATAACGCCTCCAGATGGTTGCCCGGCGGCGACTTTAAAAATTCCAGCGTCGCGGCCGCCGCCAATTGGGTCAGCTTGCGCTCGGCAACAGCCTTGATGCTGGCAAATCGCTTGGATTTCCCGGTGCAAAAGAGACTTTCGGTATCCGCACATCGAAATGACTGGATCATGCTGCAAGTATAGACCACTTACCGATAAACGGTAAAGTAGGAATAGTGCTGCGTCAACTTAGCAAAAACGGGCAACTAATTACCCTGCATTGCCCTCCTTGACCATCTACTTCGGAAGTTTTGATTCACCATTGTGATGGTTGCAACTGCACAAAGCCATCATGAAAAACATTGAACTCCCCACGTCATCAACCCTGTCGCCACAGACGCGTGCCGGTGAAATTGCCGCAATCATTTCGGCGTGCCTCGTTCGCTGCCTTACAGGCTCACAGACAGTGGACAAAATCCCACATAGTGAGCAGCAGAGACAAACTCAACTTGGCTTGTGCCAGGGAAGAAGCGTTCATACAAACCCCTATCAACAGGAGATGTGATGAGCGAAATTAAAACCTCAGTGTCGGCCCGGGTGGCGCAACTGTCCAGCCTACCGATAAAAGAAATCTGGGTGCTGTGGGATCGGTATTTCCCGCGCCGGCCGGACAAACCCAACCGCGAATATCTCCAGTCGCGCCTCGCCTACAAACTCCAGGAAGAGGTCTTCGGCGGCTTGCCAATCGAAACCGCCCGGCGCCTTGCCAACATCGGCGTCGAGAATTCCAAAATCAAGGAACGACGCAAACCCCGTGACATTTATCTGGCACCGGGCACCGTGCTGATGCGCCAGTGGGGCGAGCGCGATCACAAGGTGACGGTCAGCGCCGAGGGCACATTCGAATACGAGGGTCGGTTCTTCAAGAGCCTGTCGTCGGTGGCGCGGCACATTGCCGGCACGCCCTGGTCAGGACCGCTGTTTTTTGGGCTGCGCCGTAACGAGGAGGTGTGCGAATGAACGACATCGCTACCAAACCGCGCCAGCGCTGCGCCGTCTACTGCCGCGTCTCGTCGGACGAACGACTGGCTCAGGAATTCAATTCCATCGATGCGCAGAAGGAAGCCGGGCAGGCGTTCATTGTGAGCCAGCGTCCGGAAGGCTGGATTGCGGTCGCACACGACTATGACGATCCGGGATTCTCCGGCGGCAACACCGAGCGCCCGGGGCTGAAGCGATTGATGGCGGACATCGAGCGGGGCCAGATCGACATCGTGGTGGTCTATAAGATTGACCGGCTCACGCGCAGCTTGGCCGACTTCTCGAAGATGGTTGAAGTCTTTGAGCGCCACGGCGTCTCGTTCGTGTCGGTCACACAGCAATTCAACACCACCACCAGCATGGGCCGGCTGATGTTGAACGTCTTGCTCTCATTTGCGCAGTTCGAGCGCGAGGTCACCGGCGAGCGGATCCGCGACAAGATTGCAGCATCCAAGCGCAAGGGGATGTGGATGGGCGGGGTGCCGACCCTGGGCTACGATGTTGAAAACCGCCTGCTGGTGATCAACGAAACCGAGGCCGCGGTGGTGCGGCGCATCTTCGAGGAGATGCTGACCATCGGCTCGCCCACGCAGATCGCAGCCAAGCTGACGATGGAAGGGATTACTACCAAGGCCTGGACGACGCAGGAGGGTCAAACCCGGTCTGGCAAGCGCATCGACAAGAAGTACCTGCACAAGCTGCTGCGCAACCGGATATTCCTGGGCGAGATTTCTCACAAGGGGAAATGGTTCCCCGGCGTGCACGCGGCGATTATCGACCCCGGTCTGTGGGGCCAGGTTCACGCGGTGCTGGCCAAGGATTCGCATGGCCGATCGGTGGAAACCAAAGTCCGTTCGCGCACCGACGCGCTGTTACGCGGCCTGCTGTTTGCCCCCACGGGTGAGCCGATGTATCCGACCTACTCGCGCAAGAACGGGCGCAAGTATTTCTATTACGTCTCCAAGTCAGAGCTGCGCTTCGGTACGGCCGGAAAAACCTACGACCGTATTCCGGCCGGGGAAGTCGAGGCGGCGGCGGTGGCACAGATTAAAAGGGTGCTGGCGAGCCCCGAATCCATTGCAGCCGTGTGCGCCCATATCGAGAAGAACGGTGCACGCGTGGCGCAGGACGCCGCCGTGCTGGCGATGCACCAGTTGAGCGACGTGTGGGAGCAGTTGTACCCCGTCGAGCGCCACCGCATTGCCAGCCTGATGATCGAACGCGTTGATCTGGTGGCCGGCGGTCTGAAGGTGAAATGGCACGCCTTGGGCTGGAAGGAACTGATCAAGGAATTCGCCTCCAACAGCATCGGTTCTGAAATGCTGGAGTTGGAGGCGACTTGAACAGCAATCTGGAAACGTTTGTTCCGTTCGACTACAAGTGGCGGGGCATTCAGCGGCTGGCACAAACCGTCGCGCCGGCGCACGACACCAAGTTTCTGGTGGGTCTGGGGCGGGCATTTTATTGGCAGAGTTTGCTCGAGACCGGAGCGATGGCCAGTGGCTCGGCGATTGCCCGGGCTGAAGGGCTGGACCCATCGACCGTGAATGAACTGCTGCGACTCACCCTACTGGCCCCGGACATCATTGCGCAGTTGATGGCCGGTCGCCAGCCCCGGCGGCTGACGCTGATGTGGTTTCAGCGCAACCCGCTGCCGGTGGACTGGCAGGCCCAGTGCGACATCATCACCAACTTCGAATAGGGACGCCCAATGGCAAAAATGGACAAAGGCGTGCTGACCGGCAAACCGGTGACCTACCCGATTCCCTGCCCGGCGGGCGGGGTGCAGATGGAAACCTTCATCCCCTGGACACTGGTCAAACGCGGCATCAGGCGCGAAATCATCACGCCGCTGGATGCGCCGCAGGCGTTCACGCTGGAGGCCGCAGCGGAGCGAACAAAACGCAAGGCGGCGCAGAGCACGCCATTGATCCGCGCGCTGGGGCTGGCGCACTACTGGCAGCGGTTGCTCGATGAAGGCAAGTTTCGGTCGATCACTGACATTGCCGCTGCCGAAGGCATCGATGTAACCCAGGCCCGGCGCTTGTTGCGATTGACGCTGCTAGCCCCGGCAGTTGTGGAGCCACTGCTCGCCAATCCCGATGTGGCGATCAATCTGGAGAGCGTGCTGCGCCGGGTGATGCCACTGGATTGGCAGGCGCAGGGGGCGGTGTTTGCGCGGGCGTGATCTCACGTCACTCGACCTATCCGACCCCGACGTTCGGCCGGTGTTTTGGTCGGAGCAGAGGGGGCGTATTGGGTAGACCGTAGGAAATAGCGTCCGAGTTTGCAATTTCAGTGCATCCAACGTTGGTTAAGCGTATGGTGGCCGCAGTGGTGACCTATACTTCACAATTGGACACTTACTGTTATTTTCGGCATGGAGAAAGAAGCGCGGCACCACCACTACTTACCGCAATGTTACTTGCGAGGTTTTGCAGTTGGTAGCGGGAAGCGATGTCACCTTACGGTCGCAAATATCGCGAGCAAGAAGTATTTCGAGACGAACCCACGCAACGTCGGTGGTGTTCGAGACTTCAACCGGGTCGATATAGCGGGCTTCAAGCCTGATGCCCTTGAAGGTATGCTCGCGAACTTCGAGGGACAAGTTGCGACTGCACTTCGTAGCGTCGATGGTTCCCGGAAGTTCGAAGGTGATGACAGGGTATTCATCCTCAATCTTGTCGCGCTACTCGCTGTCCGCTCTCCACAGATGCGCGAGCACTGGCGGAAAATGGAAGAGCAGTTGATGAAGAAGATGCTCGGGCTGTCACTTGCGTCAAAGACTCGATGGGAAGCACAGGAAGCGGCGATGGCAAAGGCAGGACGAGGGCCGAAGCCGGGTGAACCTACCATTTCCTACGAGCAGATGAAGGAGTTTTATGAAAAGGACGAATACGACATCAGACTGAACCAGGAGCATCACATCGGTATTGAGTTCCAAACTCATGATGTCGTGCTAAGGGCGCTCATGGCTCGCAAGTGGGAAATGCACGCCATAGAAAACGATGACTTGGGGTCCTATGTCACCACGGATAGACCGGTGGTAATCACTTGGAATAACCCGGAGAAGGTTCCAGCCATGTATAGGGACAGCCCGGGTTTCGGTATGCCAGATACCGAAGTCCTATTTCCAATTACGAAGAATCTCATAGTCATCGGTTCCTTTGAGGGAAAGGACGGCACCGTCCCAGCAACCACACCACTTGTGGCCGGGGCTAACACGAAGATGATTCACCACGCTTTTGAGCAGATATACGGGCCGAAGACGGTCATCCTGTATATAGGTCCCGACATGCAGTTCTACCACGATCGAAACTTTCTCGATAAATGGGAACGATTTAAACAGAAACCGAACGAATCAACGTGACACGCATCATTCCGCGGTCCTCGTTGTGGTGTTTTATTATTGCTTGCCGAACAACATTACTCTATTCGACTTGGCAGTGGATCCGCTGCTGCACCACGGACAGTCGAAATTAACTCAATTCACCAGGGCAGATGCCAAGTGGTACTTTCGCGGTCAAATTGTACCTAAGTAATACGTGCGTCATCGGTAGCCGATCAACCTGACATCCCCACCACCTTTACTCTTGGGCGCCTCGTCGCTACCATCGCAGGCATGAAAACGCCATACGTTCCCCATCTCTTCGGAGCCGATGCGTTGGCGAAAGTGAGGGGCCGCTTAGGCTGGCTCACGGTCGGTGTTGCCTCGTCTATCGCTTGGCCCGAGGACGATGTGTGGGTCGAGTACGACGCCGTCGAATTTGTGCTTCATGGAGCCAAGCAAGAAGGCGAGCACAGCGTTGCTCCATGCATCAGCACGCCCTCGGACCAGAACCTTGTTGATCAGGCGCTGTCGCGGCTGTATCGCTTCACGTCCGTGCTCGGCTTCTACAAGCGAGGCTATGTTGATATCACGGGCCGGACCTGGGGTACACGAATGATTCGGTACTCCAACCCTCGAGACACCTTCACCACGCTGCTGCAGGGCGGAAAGAGGGGTTTCAGTTGCAATCACATGCCGGTCATCGAGGACGATCAGGTACGCAAAGCGCTTGCGTTCCTGCGCGAGGGTCGCCGCCTGGAGCGCGTGCACGAGCCGTATTCGTTCCTGTCTTTTTTCAAGGTAATTGAAAGTCAATTTGAGTCCATGGATCGGGTTGATTGGGTTGAGAAGAACCTGGACCTCGTTACAGAGGAACGCGCCGTAAAGCGCATCAAGGAATTGCGTAGTCAGGGCGTGAACGTCAACCTGCATCTCTTCGATTCGGGGCGCTGCGCCGTGGCTCATGCAGGAGTGGGCCGCAACATCATCGACCCGGACATCCCAGCTGATCGCAAGCGAATCGCTGCGGACCTGGACATCATTGCGGCGCTGGCAAACCGCTACATTAAATTCGACGCTGGGGTACCTGACGAGATGGACCTCTACAAGATACGGGACCGTGTGGCGCCGTGGCACGCGATCATGACCCCTGGAGCGGTAGCCGCGTTGAAGGCCGGCGGGCACGTTGAGAACGTTGATGACCTAGGCAAACTCGATGGCGCTATGGTCTCCGTGCGGTTATGGCCTGACCCGCCCGCGAAGCAGTTCGAGGCTATGACGCTGCTGCCGATGGAGAGCGGTAATGGTGTCGTGAAGTTGATTGCACTGAGCGCGCGGGGAACCATCGTTCTGGCGTTCAGCATGGACGTTGCTAACGGGCATGTGCACACGCTGTTAAACGAGGGCGGTATGCGCGACGGGGTCGAGATTGCTGAGGAAGATGTCGAGGATTACACGCGATACTTCCACAGCGTCGTGGGCAATCGCATCGTCGAGTTGACCATCGAAGGCGCTGAGCCAGTTGACTGCGAGGTAGTCATTCCAGTCAACATTATCCCGCAGGCACCTGAAGATGCGGTGGCTCGGGCTCTGGAGCAATTCAGGCGGTCCAAACTGCGGCCCCGGGCTGAAGGACAGGAAGTGAATGGCGGCTAGCGAAAGTCGGTGTTGATGTCGCGTGCCATTTGTAATTTGCTAATCCTGTTTGGCTCGAGACTAAGTAGGCGTGTCCAAAGGATGCGGTATCAACGACATTGGGGTGCGTTTCCGCCGCCAGCCAATGCTGCGCGAAAACTGCGTAAGCAAGTCAGAACGTAACCAATTGATTAAATAAGAATTAAAATTTTCGGCTAGCGGACTTCGACCCCGCTGACGCCGGGAGGGCGTGGAGAATAATGGCCCGGAGAGAGTGTAATGTGCGCGCAATAACGGTCGACGCACAAACCTTAAGTCCGCAGCCACCCACGCCGGCCGAAGTGAATTCTGGCACACCGCAGTGAACTTTTTTCCGACTCCCCACCGCCCGACCAAATTACTTATCGAACCTGCGGCCTGTAAGTCATTGAAAATACTCGAAGTGGCGTCGCGAGCGCTCGCGTCCCTACTGATAAGAGAGAGAGAAATTTAAGGTAATTGGGCCGAAAAACGCGCCGCCCAGGGCGCGACGCTCGCGAGGCCAAAGGCGTTTTCACTGGGGGAGCGGGCAAAAAAAATCCCAACTGATAAGAGTTGGGACTTTGAGTATTGGTGGAGCTGGCGGGATTTGAACCCGCGTCCGCAAGCCATCTTCGAGCAGATCTACATGTTTAGTGGTCTGATTTGAGTCTCGCCACCTGTGTCGCGCAGCCACACGCTACACAGGACGC
>CAIKVZ010000119.1 GCA_903830985.1 uncultured beta proteobacterium | reverse complement strand
GTAGCGCGGCGCCAGTTGGCGGATGATCTCGATGTCCTCGGGGGCGTTGGCGTGCATCGTGCGGCGGTTCGGCCGGTCGGTCTCCAGCCGCGTGTGGGTGCCGCCTTGCCAGTGCAGGATCATGGAAATCTTGGTGTCCGTCGCGTCGACCACGATTTCGACCAGCAGTTCTCGGACCAAGCGCTTCTTCAGTTCGATGGGACAGTGCTGGCTATGCCAGACCGAAGCGAAGTGCTCGCCCAGCCACAGGATTGCCTGCCGCTCCTGCTCGCCACCGATGGACTGCGCCGGGCCCAGGTCGGCCAGCGTGGTTTGCGCGACGGCCAGTTCCTCCAGCTTGGCATTCCAGCGCCGCTCCAGTTCGCTCGCGACCAGCCGATTGCGGGCATCGACCTGCTCGTAGCGATCCTGTGCGATGCGGACCTCGTACTGCGCTTGCTCCACTTGCAAACTTAAGGCCTTGCGTCGCCCGTCTTGTTCGCCGTCGACGCGGTCCAACACCGCCAGGCTGGCCTGCATCCCCAGCGGCGTGAGCACGCGTAGCACTTCTGCGCCCACGGCATCATCCATGCGCCCGCCCGGCAATCCCAGGCAGTAGCGGCCGCCGCCGGTATGGCTGCCGTCGCACAGGTAGCGGCCCGGCGAGCCCGAAGCCATCCAGTACTTGACCTGCAAGCGCCGTCCGCACCGACCGCAGCGCAGCAAGCCCGTCAGCAGCGCCCGGCCCGCGCGAACCGCCGTCCCCTCGCCCTTGAATCCGTCGTTGCGCTGCAGCATGCGCTGGTGCTCCTCGAACTGCGCGCGGCTGATGTAGCCCGGGTGATGATCCCACAGCAAGACGGGACATTGGTCCAGAGGTACCACGCGGCCCTGCTTGCGTTGCAGGCGGCCGTCTTCGTACCGGTGCGCCACCGGGCGCCGCCCCCATGCATAGGCCCCGGCATAGTAGGGATTGTGCAGCATCGCGCCGATGAAACTGCCGCGCGGAAGTTGCCACACGAGTTGCTCACGCTTGCCAGAGCGCCGGTGCACGGGCAGTTGCGTGCCTTCCTGCTGCAGTCGGAGCATCGTCTGTCGTGCGCTTCCGGTTTGCCGAAACAACTCGAACACATAGGCGACTGCCTGCCGCACGCGCTCATCCGGATCCTGGACGACCTTGCCGTCGGGGTCCAGCACGAAACCGGGCGGCAGCAAGCGGTGCATGTCGCCACGGCTGGCCTTGTTGCGGATGCCCTGGACCAGCCGCATGCGCAGCACCCGGAGTTCCACGACCGACAGCGTGCCCTTGATGCCCAGCACAAGTTGATCGTCCATCAGTGCTGGATCGTAGACCTGGTCCGCGTCGCCGAGCAGCGCACCGAACACCTGACACAGTTCGACCAGACGGCAAAAATCCTTGTCATTGCGCGACAAGCGTGACACCTCGCGCGCCACTACGATGCCCACTTCGCCACGCGCGACCGCCGCCAGGACCTGATCGAAGCCTGCCCGCACCGAGCCCACGCCTGCGCCGATGCCCAGGTCCGCGTCCACCACCTCGACCTGCTGCCAGCCCAGCGCACGTACACGATCCGCCAGCGCATATTGCATCCGCTGACTTTCGAGGTTGTGGCGGACCTGATGTTCGGAGGACTGGCGCACGTACACGATGGCGCGCCGCCGCAAATGCTCCGCCGTGATCTTGTTCGATTGCAGCCACTGCTCAGCCATGGTCACTCTCCTTGCGCCCAGCCACCGGGCCGGGGTCCTGTTCAGTCGGCACAATTCGGTTCTGGGCTACGGCGCATGCCACTGCGCCGATGCATTCGCCCATCAGTCGCGCGATTTCGTCCTGGCTGGCCCGGCCGCATGTGGTCTGCCCGTCTGGTCTGCCGTCGTTCGAATGCTCGATGAAGTCGAAGATTTGCTGTCGCATCGGTGCCTCCGTGGTTTGCCGCCACGGTAGCTGCCTGCGTCTACGCTGTCGCTGGGCGCGACCTCGTCCAGCGCCCGCGCAGCCAGACGCAGCAGGTCGGCCGCCCGAATCAACGCAATGCCAAGGATTTCTGGCTGTTCGCTGAGGACCACCTCGTCGGCCTCAGGTCGCAGCATCCACTCCGGCACCGCGAGTTCAAAGCCATCCGGCGCCACCACGTGCACCACGCCGTCGGCCTCGCGAGAGCGATGGACCACGGCCAATTCGAGGCCGCGCAGGGCGTGGAAGGCGTAGTGGATCGTGGCCGTCAAACGAATGGCAGTTCGATTGCCTGTAGATCGACGTGCATTACCATCTGCTCCTGGCTGACGGCGTGTTCGTGCGCACCCGCGCCCGGGCGGGCCAGCCGGCGCGGGTCAAGTTCCT
>CAIKVZ010000118.1 GCA_903830985.1 uncultured beta proteobacterium | reverse complement strand
GTTGGCATCAACGGTTTTGGCCGTATCGGACGCATGGTGTTTCGCGCAGCGATTCAGGACTTCTCGGACATCGAAATCGTCGGCATCAACGACCTGCTCGAGCCCGAGTACCTGGCCTACATGCTGCAGTTCGATTCGGTTCATGGCCGCTTCAAGGGCACGGTTTCCGTCGAGGGCAACACGCTGATCGTGAACGGCAAGCCGATTCGTTTGACCGCAGTGAAAGACCCGGCCGAACTCAAGTGGGGCGAAGTCGGCGCCGACGTGGTGATCGAAGCCACGGGCCTGTTCCTGACCAAGGAAGCTGGCGAAAAACACATCGCCGCCGGCGCCAAGAAGGTGATCTTCTCCGCACCGAGCAAGGACGACACGCCGATGTTCGTGTTCGGCGTGAACGACAGCACCTATGCCGGTCAGGCGATCATTTCCAACGCTTCCTGCACCACCAACTGCCTGGCGCCCGTGGCCAAGGTGCTCAACGACAACTTCGGCATCAAGCGCGGTCTCATGACCACGGTGCACGCCGCCACGGCCACGCAGAAGACGGTGGACGGCCCGAGCAACAAGGACTGGCGCGGCGGGCGCGGCATCCTGGAAAACATCATTCCTTCCAGCACCGGCGCGGCCAAGGCCGTGGGTGTGGTCATTCCCGAGCTGAACAAGAAGCTCACCGGCATGTCGTTTCGCGTTCCCACGTCGGACGTGTCCGTGGTCGATCTGACGGTGGAGTTGAACAAGGAAACCACCTATGCCGCGATCTGCGCTGCCATGAAGGCCGCGTCCGAGGGCGCCATGAAGGGTGTGCTGGCGTACACCGAGCAAAAGGTCGTGTCCACCGACTTCCGCGGCGAGAGCTGCACCTCGGTGTTTGACGCCGATGCCGGCATGGCGCTGGACGGTACCTTCGTCAAGATCGTCGCCTGGTACGACAACGAATGGGGCTATTCGTGCAAGGTGCTGGAGATGGTGCGCGTCATGAGCAAGTGACGCCAAATATCCCTGGTCATCGCGAGGCCGAAGGCCGTGGCGATCCATCGTGGCCCGCTACGAAAAGACATGGATTGCCGCGCTGCGCTCGCAATGACGAAATCGAAGTTGATAACTGATTGAGGTAATCTATGCAATTCATTCGTTTTTCCGACCTCTGTGCCCAAGGCAAGGTCAAAGGGCAACGCGTCTTCATCCGCGCCGACCTGAACGTGCCGCAGGACGACGCGGGCCACATCACCGAAGACACACGCATCCGCGCTTCCATCCCGTGCATACAGATGGCGCTGGACGCTGGCGCGGCCGTGATGGTGACCTCGCATCTGGGGCGCCCCACTGAGGGCGAATTGAAACCTGCCGACTCCTTGGCACCGGTGGCCAAGCGTATGGGCGAGCTGATGCAGCGCGACATCCCCGTCGTGGCCAACTGGGTCGAGGGCGTGAGCGTGGCGCCGGGCCAGCTGGTCATGCTGGAGAACTGTCGCGTGAACAAGGGCGAGAAGAAAAATTCCGAGGAACTGTCCAGGAAGATGGCCGCACTGTGCGACATCTTTGTGCACGACGCCTTCGGCACGGCGCACCGCGCCGAGGCTTCCACCTACGGCATTGCGCGCTTTGCCAAAATCGCCTCCGCAGGCCCGCTGCTGGCCGCCGAGATGGACGCCATCACCAAGGCGCTGAAGGCGCCCAAACGGCCGCTGGTGGCGATCGTTGCCGGCTCCAAGGTGTCGACCAAGCTGACCATCCTGAAGAGCCTGGCGGCGAATGTGGATCAGCTCATCGTGGGCGGCGGCATCGCCAACACCTTCATGCTGGCCAATGGCCTGAACATCGGCAAGAGCCTGGCCGAGCGTGAGCTGCTGGACGAGGCCCGCGCGGTGATGGAGGCCATGAAGGCGCGCGGCGCCGCCGTGCCGATTCCAACGGACGTGGTGACGGCCAAAAGCTTCTCCGCCACGGCCGAGGCGACCGTGAAGTTGGCCACCGACGTGCAAGACGACGACCTGATCCTGGACATCGGACCGCAGACCGCTGCCGCACTGGCGGCGCAACTCAAGCTCGCCGGCACCATCGTCTGGAACGGACCGGTGGGCGTGTTCGAGTTCCCGGCCTTCGAGGGCGGCACCAAGGCCATAGCCCACGCCATCGCCGAGTCCAGCGCCTTCAGCATCGCCGGCGGCGGCGACACCCTGGCGGCCATCGCCAAGTACGGCATCGAGAAGCAGGTGGGCTACATCTCCACCGGCGGCGGTGCCTTCCTGGAGGTGCTCGAAGGCAAGACCTTGCCGGCCTTCGAAATCCTGGCGACGCGCGCCAACGGCTGAGCCAACGCCGCCGGCGGCTGACCATGGACCGTCTGCACGAGGTCATGGCGCTGCTGCAGCGGCAAGCGCGCCCCGCCGAACTGGCCGGCATGGCGCGTTTCGGCATCAATCCGCAGGGGCGTCTTGGGCTGTCCGTGCCAGTCATGCGGCGCATCGCCAAAACCCTTGGACGTGAGCACGCACTGGCGCTGGCCTTGTGGGATACCGGCATTCCCGACGCGCGCATCGTCGCCGGCATGGTGGCCGAGCCCCGGCGCCTGACCTCGCGCCAGATGGACGTCTGGGCAAGGGGCTTCAACTCCTGGGATGTCTGCGACCAGGTCTGCTTGAACGCCTTTTCGGCCTCACCTCTGGCCTGGGACAAGGTTCAGGATTGGGCCGCGCGGTCCGAAGAATTCGTGCGCCGCGCCGCCTTTGCCCTGATCGCCGCGCTGGTGGTGCATGACAAGCAGGCGGGCGACGCGCGCTTTGTGCAGGCGCTGAGTCTGATCGAAGCGGCGGCGGCAGACGAGCGCAACTTTGTGAAAAAAGCGGTGAACTGGGCACTGCGCTGCATCGGCAAGCGCAACCCGGCGCTCAACGTGGCAGCCATCGCCTGTGCGCAGCGCATCCTTCAGCAGGAGACACGCGCGGCGCGCTGGATCGCCGCCGACGCCCTGCGTGAACTCGGCAGCGCGGCGGTGCAGCAGCGCCTTCGCAAGCAGGCAGGGCTTGCAGGCGCCCTTTGACCCAGCGCATTCAGCGGCCAGAAATTTCCCTGGTTATGTTCTTGCTGATATTCACGGCGCGCGATTTGGTGCATTGTCTGCAACTCGGGCAGTTTGACCCGAGCATGGACAGGGAGAACCGTGGCGCTCGACCCCTTGCAGGGCAATTACCCGGACGAGACTGAGCTCAATGCGCCGACTTCGCAGTCAGGCCGGGTCGTGTGCTTTCCACAGGATCCGCAGTTGCTGCGCCGCCAGGCCCAGGCCTTGATGGAACAGTCCGTCCCGGCGGCACTGCACAGCGCTCCCATGTCGCTGCAGGAAACCCAGCGGGTGCTGCACGAACTGCAGGTGCACCAGATCGAGCTGGAGATGCAGAACGAGGAGTTGCGCCGCGCGCAACGGGAGCTCGACGCAGCGCAACTGCGCTACTTCGAGCTGTACGACATTGCGCCCGTGGCCTACTGCAGCCTGGATGCGCAAGGGATGATCACGCAAGTCAACCTGAAGGCGGCTGAACAGTTGGGCCAGCCCCGCAGCGGCTTGCTGCAACAGCGCCTCACGCGCTTTATTTTCCCTGCCGATCAGGACAGCTTCTACCTGTTGCAGCGCAAGCTGCTGCAGTCCAGTGAGCCGCAGTCCTGCGAACTGCGCTTGCAGCGCGGCGACGGCTCGCACTTCTGGGCGCACTTCGTCGCTCAGGTGGCTGTGGAAGTGGGCCATGCCGTGTGTCGCCTGGTATGGACCGACATCAACCCCAGCAAGGCCGCGGAGCATGCGCTGGCGCACAGCGTGGCGGAATTTTCCACCTTGCTCGACACCACGCACGATGGTTTTTGGCGGGTCGACGCGCAGGGGCGCCTGCTC
>CAIKVZ010000117.1 GCA_903830985.1 uncultured beta proteobacterium | reverse complement strand
TTTGAGCCCCTGGGGCGCACCATTGAAGTGGGCGAGGGCCAGACCATTCTGGACGCCGCCTTGCGGGCCGGACTGTTTTTGCCGCATGCCTGCGGCCAGGGCTACTGCGGCACCTGCAAGATCACGGTCACGGATGGCGAGGTCGACCATGGCAACGCGTCCAACTTCGCACTCATGGATTACGAGCGCGAAGAAGGCAAATGCCTGGCCTGTTGTGCCAGGCTGGAAAGCGACGCCGTGGTCGAGGTGGAAATCGAGTCCGACGAGGATTCCAAAGACCTCCCGGTGCAGGACTATCAAGGCGTGGTCAGTCGCATCGAAACCCTGACGCCGACCATCAAGGGAATCTGGATCAAGCTGGACCACAACGCGCTGCTCGAATTTCAGGCCGGGCAATACATCAACCTTCAGTTGCCGGGTGAAATCGGTGTGCGGGCCTTTTCACTGGCGAATGCGCCGTCCAGCGGAAATGAAATTGAACTGAACGTGCGCATTGTTCCCGGTGGTGCGGGAACCGGTTGGATTCACAAGGAACTGAAGGTGGGCGACAAGATCCGCTGGACCGGCCCCTATGGCCGCTTCTACGTGCACAAGTCGGCCGACGTCCCTTCGCTGTTCATGGCCGGTGGTTCGGGACTGTCGAGCCCGCGCTCCATGCTGCGCGACTTGCTGGATGAGGGGTCCACCCAGCCCATCGCCCTGGTCTACGGCGCCCGCAATCAGCAGGAGCTCTACTACCACCAGGAGTTCCTTGAGCTGGCGCTGCGCTATCCGCAATTCACCTATGTTCCGGCGTTGTCGGATGAGCCCGCTGACAGCGACTGGTCGGGCTTTCGGGGTTATGTGCATGAAGCGGCGAAGGAAAAATTCAACAATGATTTTCGCGGCAACAAGGCCTACCTGTGCGGCCCACCGATCATGATCGAGGCCTGCATCAGCACCCTGATGCAGGGCCGGTTGTTCGAGCGCGATATCTACACGGAAAAATTCTTTTCGGCGGCGGATGCGCAGCAGGTGCGCAGCCCGCTCTTCAAGCGCGTCTGACGCCCGCTGCCAACGCTCGGCCACCAGAGCCGCGCCGTTCAGCGCCGGGGTGACAAGGACCGGTTCAGTATTTCCAGCACCTGGTTCAGGTCTTCGATCGGCACCTGTCCCGGCGCCGATGCCGCCACGCCGATGGCAAAGCTCATGGCAGAACCGAAGGTCCAGCCGAAGAGACGGGTGAGGGCACCGTAGCCGCCCATGGACATGCTGACCAGCGGAATGCGCAACTGCTGGCTGGATTGCAGCGTGGCCGCCAGCAGGCTCAACACGTCCTCCAGGCGCTGCGGCATGACGGCGATCTTGGCGATGTCAGCGCCCAGGCTTTGCGCCTGGGCAAAGCGTGCGCACAGCTGCTCGTGGCTGGGCGTGGCCTGAAAGTCGTGGAAGGACAGCACCAACTGCACGCCGCTGGCCGTCGCGGCGGCACGGATCTGCGCAATGTGCATCGGGTCATTGGACATCTCGAAGTCGACCAGTTCCACCGCATGGGCCGCCAGCACCGCGCCGTACAGCGCCACCACAGCGTCCTCGTCCAGCGCGATCGTCTCGCCGCCTTCGCGCACGGAGCGCCGGGTGAAGAGCACGGGGATGCCGCCGGCTGCCTGCCTTATGTCCTGTGCCAGGGCGATCACCTCGGCGCTGTTGGCGATGTTCTGAAA